>JBOGIN010001303.1:0-14795 GCA_050742275.1 Vicinamibacteraceae bacterium | reverse complement strand
GGCATAGCCATGCGCTGCCTCGAGCGAGAGGATCTGAAGAATCAACATGTCGAGGGTGCCTTGCGGGATGGGAAATCGAGGTGAGGTCATTGGGGCCAGCTGCTTGCATCGACCTTCGACACGTAAGGCTAGAGCATTGCCCTGGAAGCGTCAAGCAGTCCGAGGTCACTCCGACCAGAGCGGGAGCCAAGGGGATCGAGACGCGACGCACGTCGTGCCGCGAGTCGACGCATGCCTTCCACCTCATCAAGCGCGTGCTTGACGGTGACGGTTGCCGGCGAGTGGAATATCTGTCGTGACCGCTAAGAGAGCCGAGTGCATCCGACCGGCGGTGGTTGGTGATGCGGAACACCTGGCCAGCTCATCACCGAGCTGGGCTATCCGACCACTACGGACGCAATGAGCAATCGGCTCCCGGGCCTCCTCGGTGATCCGAGCTACGTCACGCTCGTCGCGGACGTGGACGGCCACGTGACCGGTGTGGCTGGAGCTGTTCTCGGCCGGTACTATGAAAAAGACGGTATCTATTCACGTTTGGCCGTGCTCGCGGTCGCCTCAACGGCCCGTGGGCGAGGGGTTGGCACTCGGCTCGTCGAGGCAATCGAGCGTTGGAGCGCGAGTAGGGGGGCGCGTGAGGTGATCGTCAACAGCGGAGTACATCGCGCCGACGCCCACGCCTTCTACCGGCGCCGCGGGTATTCGCATACCGGGCTTCGTTTCATCAAGTCGCTGGACCCGCCCGGCTGACTGCGCACCGCGCGCTGTCGATCAGACCGGAGGGAGACATATTTTGCCTGCAGATCAAATCTCGAGGATGACTCCCCGCGTCAAGCGGCTCGGAATCGCGGCGTGCGCCTTGTTCGTGGCGGCGACTGCCTTCCTGGAAGGACAGAGCCCCGCGCCGGGCGGGCAGCAATCGGACGCGGCGCAGGAACCGCTTCATGTCAGCGGCGTCTTTCCGCACTTGAGCGTGGTGTCCGCGCATGACCCGCGCAGTGAGGCAGGCATCGGCGCGCTCATCCCCTGGGCAGATCGGCTGTGGGCGGTCGGCTACGTCGCACATATCAAGGGCTCAGGTCCTGGCTTGTACGAGATCGACGCGCGGCTCCGCATGCGCAAGCACCCGGCGAGCGTCACCGGAACGTTCGCCAATCGTCTGGTGCACGACGCCTCGGTTCAAGCCATTATCGGCCCACACATCATCGATGCAGACGGCCGCGTCCGAACGTTCGACGATCTTGCGACGCGCCGGCTGGCGGCGACCATGGAGCACCTGACGGACCCCGACAACAAGGTCTACTTCCTAACGATGGAGGGGTTGTTCTTCGAGGCGAACGTTCACACGCTGGAGACGAAACAGCTGTTCGACCTCGTCAAGGTGCTCGAGCTTCCGAATGATGTCCGGCCGCACTTCAAGAGCGCGTTCGCCTCAGCTGGTCGCGTGGTCGTGGCGAACAACAGCTACCAGGAGGCGGAGCATCTGGGCACCCGCCAGGCAGGGCGGCTCGCCGAATGGGACGGCCGGCAATGGACCATCGTCGAGCGCAAGCCGTTCGTAGAAGTAGCCGGCAAGACGTGGGCGCGCGAAGAGTTCGGGAGCCCTATCTACGCCGCCGGATGGGACCGCGCATCCGTCTTGCTCAAGTTGTCCGTGAAAGGCCGCTGGCATACCTACAGGCTGCCGCGCGGGTCAAACGCGTACGATCATGCTTGGAATACCGAGTGGATGCGCATCCGCGAGGCGCAGACCGAGCGATATCTGATGGACGTCCATGGGCTGTTCTACGAGCTGCCGTCGCTGACCTACGAAGGCAAGCTGTGGGGGATCCAGCCCATCGCCAGACACCTTCGTCTCGTGCCTGATTTTTGCTCGTTCCGCGGCTTGCTCGTGTTGGCTGGTGATCAGACGGACCGAAGCGTCGGCCAACCGCAATCTGGTTTGTGGATGGGGCACCTGGACGAGCTCTGGGGCTGGGGGAAGCCGCAGGGGTGGGGTGGCCCGTGGTGGGAGGACCGCGTGGCAGCCGGCACGGTCTCCGACCCGTATCTCATGACTGGCTTCGACAAGAAGGTGCTGCACCTCACGCAGGCTGGTGCCGCGCCCGTCACCTTTTCCGTCGAGGTCGATTTCTTGGGCAACGGCACGTGGCGGCCGTATCGCACCTTCACGGTCGCCGGCGATGGCTATGTGCACCATGAGTTTCCCGACGGCTTCAGCGCGCATTGGGTGAGGATTCGCGTCGATCGGGCGGCAACGGTCACCGCGCAGTTCGTCTATTCGTAGCCCCAGGATCCGTTGTGTCACCGACTCTAGCTGGCGCGGTTGAAGGTCAGCGCGATTTGCCCCTGCCATGTCTCATCGATTGACAACGCGAGGATCCGCATGGCTTCCTGGTCGGCGTGGCAGCCCATCGGATGATGATCTGAGGCACTCCGCCGGATCTCCGACGACTCAAAGTACTCTGCTAGACGCCGAGATCGAGGTGGGCCAGACGTTTGGGGTCGGTCAAGGCACTGATGGCCGTGATTTTGCCGTCGGTGACCGTGAATGCCATAACTGCGGTCGCCTGCCCATTCAGGGTCACGACGACACCGGCCGCGCCGTTGACCAACACCGGTACCAGCACCCGCCGCGGGTCGGAGAACATGAGGGCCCGCCCAGCGACAGCCTCCGCCCCCTGCACGGTGGCCGTGGTCGCCACTCCCGCACCAGCGTCCTCTTGCACCACCACGTCCGGATGCAAGACCGCAACCAGCTCGTTGAAGTCGCCGCCGCGGGCCGCGGCAAAGAACGCAGTCACGACCTCACGTTGCCGCGCCAAGTCGCGGTCCGGCGTTGGCGCGGTCCGCACGCGCCGCCGAGCCCGACTGGCGAGCTGCCGGGTCGCCGTCGGCGAACGGTCCAGCAAAGGTGCGATCTCGTCGAACGTCATCCCGAACATGTCATGCAGTACGAACGCCACTCGCTCGGCGGGCGGCAGGCTGTCCAGCACGACCTGCGAGGCCAGCCCAACGGAGTCGGTCAGCAACGCCTGGCGTTCCGGGTTGTCGTCGCTCTCCAGCGTGATCACGGGGTCGGGGACGTGCGCGTCGAGCGGTGCCTCTCGCCGCGTCGTTCGTGACCGCAACATATTCAGGCACACCCGCGTGACCACCGTGGTGAGCCAGCCACGCAGGTTGTCGACCTCGCGGGTATCAGTGCGGCTGAACCGAATCCAGGTGTCTTGAACGGCGTCGTCGGCGTCGGTCAGCGAGCCCAGCATGCGGTACGCCACCGTTTTGAGACGCGGCCGCTGTCCCTCGAACGCCACTGCGTCAGCGGTCACGTGTCACATTCCTCCGGCGGCGCGGGTCAACCCAGTGGACGTCATTTCACGATATGGAGGAAGCAATGCCAGCACCTAAGAAAATCGCGGTTGTCGGGGCCACCGGCCGGGTCGGCAAGCAGACCGTCGGCATCTTAACCGAACGCGGATACGACGTCGTGGAGATATCGCGCTCCCAGGGCGTCGACGTCGTCACCGGCGAGGGGCTTGCCACGGCGCTCGTGGGCGTGGACGTCATTGTCGACGCGGCCAGCAACCCGACACCCGACCAGGCCGAGGCCACCGGATTCTTCACCGCATCGGCCGAGAATCTACAGCGCGAAGGCGCGCGGGCCGGCGTTCGGCAGATCGTCGTGGTTTCGATCATCGGGATCGACAATTTTGCCGGGGGGTATTACGCCGCCAAGATCGAGCAGGAACGAGTACACCGCGCCGGGCCAGTGCCGATCAAGATCCTGCGGGCCGCGCAATGTCACGAGTTCCTCGGCATCTTCATCGAGTGGTGCACGCAGGGTGATGTCGCCTATCTGCCAAAGATGCGGACCCAACCCGTCGCAGCCCGTGCGGTGGCCGAGGTACTCGCCGACCTCGCGGTCGACGAGCAGCCGCTCGACAAACCGTGGGTGGAAATCGCCGGTCCCCAAGCGGAAACCCTCGCCGACGTCGCCGCTGCGCTGGCCGCCAAGCGCGGGTACCCGGCAAAGATCGAGGAAGTGAGTGCCGACGATCCGGATCAGCGGCTGGCCGCAACCGGCGCGTTGCTGCCGAGCGCCGGCGCTATCCTAGCCGGACCGACCTATGCCGAATGGCTCGAAACGCAATTCGCGAGCCGATAAATCTGAGCCGGCGCCGGTGATCGAAATGTGACCGGCGCCGGCTTAGCTTGCTGTTATGCGTGGAGCTGTCGATCTCGAACCGATGACCTGCTGATGACGTCTACCGTCGCCGATCCGTCAGATGGGCGAACCATATATCTACGGTCGAGCGGGTGTCAACGGACCGTGGAAGCGGTCCGGCCGTCGATCTCGATGTCCAGTCGTCGGCCTTGGCCATCACCAGAAGATTTATTCAAGACGAAGCGCCGAGGCTGGATCGACTTCGGCCGCTCGCCTCGCAGGCAGGTAGCACGCCAGAGCAGCGGCAATGACGATTACACCGGACGCCGCGGCGAATGCCGTCGGGTCTGTAGCCCCGATGCCAAAGAGAAAGGACCGTATCGCGCGGGCCGCCAAAGTCGCCGCCACGAGGCCAATCGCGAGCCCCAATGCCACGGGCCGAAGTCCTCGAATGATGACTGTGCTCAGCACGCGCGATCGCTCAGCGCCGAGGGCGATCCGCACACCGATCTCGCGGGTTTGCCTGCTTACGGCATAGCTCGTTACTCCGTAGACGCCGACTGCCGCGAGCGTGAGCGCGAGTACGGCAAACAGCACGAGCAGCGTAGTCTGGAAGCGGCGCGTTGCCACGGACGCCGAGACGACATCGTCCAGCGTTCTGATCGCTGAAATCGGAAGGTCATTATCCAGACGCTTGAGCTCAGCGCGGATAGCCGACCCGAGAGCAAGGGGGTCGCTAGACGTTCGCGCCACCAACGTCATGTCGAGCCATCCGGAGCGCCGCTGTGGTCGATAGATCGCCGGCATCGGCTCTCGGTCCAGCGCGCCAGAACGCACGTCGCCCACGATTCCTACGACGGTCACGAGTGGAGAATTGAGATCGCCGGGTCGGATGCGGCGTCCGATCACCGACGAGAGTTCTTCGGTGGGCCACAGTCGTCGGGCGAGTCCGGCGCTGATCACGGCTGAAGGTTGCGGCTCCTGTTCCTGAAAGAATCGTCCTGCCTGAAGGGGGACGCCGATTGTGGCAAGATAGCCTGGTGTCGCGACTCGGTAGACAGCCACCGGTCGCTCAACATCGTGTGTATAGTCGGCGTCCTCTTCGAAGCGAATCAGGCGAGTCGTCGATTCGCTCACCAATGGGAGAACATTTACTGCCCCGGCGGAATGGACACCAGGAAGGCCACGCGTCCGCTCCAGCAGCTCCCAGTAGAACTGATCGGCCTGTGCCGGCCCGTAGCTTCGACTGGGAAGGGACAGGTCGACAGCCAGCACCTGCTCGGTCCTGAATCCCTTATCGACGTGCAACACGTTGACGAAGCTATGGAGCAGCAGACAGGCGACGATCGCGAGTCCGCATGTGAATGCCGTCTCCAATGCCACCAGCGCCTGACCCAATCGGATCCCGCGGACGCTGGTCGTCGCGCCACGCGAACCGTCGCGGAGATCGTTGAACAGGCTTCGGCGCCCGATCTCCAGCGCAGGAACGAGACCGACGACCAACCCGGTGACAAGAGCGACCAGCATCGTGAACAGGAGCACTGGGCCGTTTAGAGGCGATGTCGAGAGGGCCGCCCGTGAGTCTGGTGGCGCCAATGAGACAAGCACCTGCGTTCCCCAAAACGCGGCGATCAACGCTACGCCCGCTCCAAGGAGGGCGACGATCCCACTCTCCGTGAGCACCTGCCTCATGAGGCGAAAACGTGAAGCTCCGAAGGCCGCGCGCGTGGCCAATTCTCGCATCTGGCTATTCGCGCGGGCGACGAGAAGGTTGGCCAGGTTGATACACGCGATCAACAGAAGCAGCGCTACGGCGGCCATCAACAGCACCAACTCGCCCCGGATGTTCCCCGAGAACACCTCGCGAATGGGCTTGAGCTGCAGGCGGATGTCGATGTCGAGGCCCTTTGACTGCACTCGGACACGCTCGCTGATCGCCCCGGCGATCGCGGTCAGCTCCTCCTGTGCCACAGCTAGGTTCGTTCCCGTCTTGACGCGCGCGATGACCCCGTAGTTCCAGCTTCCCTCTGACGTCGCCTCGTCCTTCGAGAATGCCATGGGCTTCCAGATGTCGACGCGCGGCCCGAAGGGCACGTACTGGTGAAGTTGCCGTCCGACCGGGAACAGGAAGTCCCGTGGCATGACGCCGATCACCGTGAAGGCCTGGCCATTGAGTGACAGAGGCCGGCCGATGATGCGGTAATCGGCCCCGAAGCGCCCGACCCACAAATCGTGGCTGAGAATCACGACTTGATCGCGTCCGGGCTCGTCTTCATCAGGCGCGAACGCGCGACCGATCGCGGGTTCGATTCCCACCGTCGAAAAGAAGTTCGACGAGACGCGTGCACCGTACAGCCGCTCGGGCTCACCCGTGCCTGTCAGATTGAACTCGGCGCTCGATACCGCTGACAGTGCCGACAGCTCTCGACTGGATCGTCTGAGCTCAAGGAAATCGACGGCACGAACTGGCAGGGTTGGAAATCTTGCCTCCGTCTGGGCGATGTGCGACGAGATCGTGACGAGTTCTTCGGGACTCGCATAGGGCAGTGGCCTGAGCAGGACGGTGTACACAACGCTGAAGATCGCGGTGTTGGCACCGATGCCGAGCGCCAATGTGAGCACGGCAACCGCCGCATACCCCGGACTCCGGCGAAGTGTCCGGATGGTATAGCGACTGTCTTCCACCAGCTGTTCCAGCCACTGCCATGCCCACACCGCGCGTGTGTCCTCCTTCGTCAGTGCCACATTGCCAAACTTCAGCCTGGCTTGACGATGCGCCTCCTCCGGTGACATTCCCCGATCGAGGTTGTCTTGGGTCTCGCGCTCGATGTGGTCGCGAATGTCGTCGTCGAGTCCGTCCAGGGCTCGTCTGGCACGCCTCATCCAGTCACTCCTGCGCGGCGGGACGGAGGATGCGGGCAATCGCTCGTGCCAGCGTCTCCCAGCGGCTGGTTTCCAGCTCCAGTCGTTTGCGCCCCTTGGCGGTCAGTCGATAGTACTTGGCGCGCCGGTTGTTCTCCGAGGTGCCATCCTCGAAGGTGATCCATCCGCGCTTGATCAAGCGGTGCAAGGCCGGGTACAGCGAGCCTTGCTCCACCTGCAGCACATGGTCCGAGCCGCGCTCGATGGCTTTGGCAATGGCGTGCCCATGCGCTGGTCCGAGACGCAGCGTCCGGAGGATGAGCAAGTCCAGCGTGCCCTGCAGCAACTCGATCCGGTCGGCTTTGGTAGACATGCTAGGTGTCGACGATACGCTCGTCCACCTAGAATGTCAAGGCGAGGCTCCGCCCTCGTTCCCGATCAGTCGTCCTTTGCGACGCGCGGCGAGCGGGAGGACGGCGAAACGCGCAAGCCTTACATTGCCTCGCCAGGCCAGTGGCCGCAGTGTTCACCGGGCGAGGGCTGTCTCCGTCAGTCACGAGAAGAACCTTGAGCCAGCCAGGGTTCCCCGGATGTCGCGCAGCTCCTCTTCCGAGAAGGCGGTGTAGATCTCGCCAGGCTTCGCCTCCTCGATGTGCTCGAGTGGCTCGAACACGCCGTTCTTGTATGCGACCTTGATGCTCATAGTAGTACGCACCATTATGCGCTGTGCGACCGCGCGGCACGAATCTCGGCCGACGGCCGGCAAAGCGCCGGCACTGCCAAGCCTTCGAGAGAGGGAGCCGGTCTCGCAAACAGGCAAGATGGCACCGGCGCTGTCGTTCCCTTCCGGCGATGACCGTGGCAGACTAACCGGAAGACGGAGGCTCCGATGGAAAGAACCACCTGGCTCGTGGTGTGTGCTTGGCTGTGGGCTGACCTCGGAGGCGCGCAACCCGCTACGCCGCCAGCGGCAAGCGTCGCTCCGGCTGAGGTCGTGCACTTCGCAAGTGCGTCACTCGGGAGTGAGCGGGCGTTCACCCTGCTCCTTCCAACCGATTACGCGCGCTCCTCTGAGAAGCGCTACCCCGTGCTGTACCTCCTTCACGGTGGCGCCAGACAGGACCATACGGCCTTCGCCGAGCGGCCGTGGTTCAGAGAACAGGCATCACGGGACCTCATGATCGTGACCCCGAATGGCGGCGACAGTTGGTATGTCAACAGCGTCGCTGATCCCAAGGCGCGCTACGAGGATTTCATCATCAAGGATCTGGTTCACTATGTGGACGCGCACTATCGCACGATCGCGTCGCGCCGCGGCCGCGCGATAGCCGGCATTTCTATGGGAGGCTGGGGTGCAACCGTGCTCGGGTTGAAGCATCCTGAGCTCTTTGGTGCCGTCGGCTCGCTCAGCTCCCCGTTTGGCATTTCTCGCCATGCCTCGGACGTCGACATGGGCGCCAGCACTCAGCAGATCTTCGGCCCGCCAGGGTCCCGGGAGCGGCGTGAAAGGGACCCGGCAAGCTTGGTCACAGACATTCCCCTCGACGCCGTGCCGCATCTCTATGTAGCGTGCGGCGCGGAGGACATGTTCCTCTCCGACAACCGAGCTTTCGTGGAGCGGCTCACGGAGCGAAGGATTCCGTACGAATACCGCGAGATATCTCCTGCCGGGCATTCATGGGAGTTGTGGGATCGACAGATTCCGAGTTTTATCGAGATGTTCGTGGAGATGTGGGCGTCGCGTACAGAGACGGCGCGATAAGCCTTGATGACTGAACTCTGGGCCAGCCGGGACAGTTTGACAAAGCTGCGCGATTCGGTCGGGATGCCAGGCCCTACAGCTGCCCGCCCTGCCTGAAGCTGTAGCTGTAGTAGCTCCCAGGCGTGCAACGTGCCATGGCTGACCTCGTGGTAGGCGATGATCCGATGTTTGGTCGACAGTCACAGGCAGAGCGAAGACCTCACTGGGCTCATCCTCGAGCAGCTTCCTCAGCACCGCGGCCGATTCCGGTGGCGTGGTCACTACGGCAGGGACGATGATGGCTCGCCGACCTCGATCGTCCTCACTGAGTATCGAACCGTAAGCTCGCGAAGTTGCATCGTCTCCGTCTGCATGGCTGTGTCCTCCGTGTGTGTGGGGGGCCGGGTTCCTTCGCAACCTCAGGAACCGGACGCGCACACCGCGAGGACACGCGCGATGCGCCGGCTTCGGCGAGGGCGTGGCGTCAGGTCACCGTTGCGACGCCACGACCGTCCACGCGATCAGGGCGCCGAACCGACGCGACGGCTAACCTACGAGGAGCTCGAGCGGCGTTTGCGCGCCCCTGGTAACGGACGCGACGACATTTATCAGGTCGATGCGAGCGACCTGGAGGATGCGCGGGACTCTGGCAGCGGGGGATCCTATCGGGCCGCGCCGGCCCGACGGATCTGGGCTTCAACCGTCCCAGAGGCGACTGCACTCCGGCGCGGGTCATGCATTTTGGCTCGACAGGCGAGCCGCGCGTTCCCTGTCACCGCCTTCGCCTGCGCCGCTGTCGGCGCTGCCCCATGACTGCGGGCCGTTGTGGGTTGCTACCCTTCGACCTGTGTCAAACTCTCATCGATTGCATCGCACTGGGTTCGTGCGGCGCATGGAGGAAGCATGTCTAAAGGAAACGTCCGAGTGCCATGCGTCATTGCGGTTGCCGGCGTCCTGGTATTCACCTCCGTGGAACGCTCTCGAGCGCAATCCTCGTCGGTGACAGTCGTGCGACGTGTAATCGCGTCCGCCGACCTCCCCGATTCGCCGCATGTCGAGCCGCGACTTGCGATTAACCCTAAGGACGGCAAACATCTGTTGATCGGCGCGATGCTATTCAAGCGGAGGGGAGGCGGCGACAGTCTGTGTACGCCTATGGTGTCGTTCGACGCGGGCGCGACGTGGCGGCGCGGCAGGCTGCCAACTCGGCAGGGCGTCACAGGTGGCGGCGATCCGTGGGTCGCGTTCGATCAAACTGGGACGGCGTATCTATCGTGCTTGCATGGCGCTCGCACGGAGACCGGCGAACGCACGACCGGCGTGGGCGTCTATCGATCTGAGGACGGCGGCCTCACGTGGACAGGGCCAGCCATGTTACCGGGGCGGGCATACGATCGTCCTGTCCTGATCGTTGGAAAGCCTGATTCCGCTGGACTCAACATGCTCCACGTAATCGTTTCTCAAGGAACACGCAGCGAGTTTGGTAGCCTCAACCCGATTAGCGTTTCGAGTTCAAAGAACGGCGGCCGAAGCTTCGCGGCACCAGTTCAAGTCCTGATGAACAATCTCAATAATAACGTGCGGAGTGCCGTGGTAATGCCGAACGGCGCCATCCTGATCGTGTTTTTCGACATCGGCACGCTGGATGGTCGGATGTTCGACCAATTCCGAATTTGGACGATACGATCGACGGACAACGGTCGTACGTTCAGTCCTAGTCTTTTTGTCAATGAAAACGCGGGCGGTGATCAGGTCGACGTCGCAGTTGATCGAAGCGGGCGCACGTTCGCGGTGTGGGATGTCGTGCGGGGACCTAGGAGCGGTCGTGGGGTCTTTTTCGCCAAGTCTGACCCCGGCGTCGTGCATTGGTCTGACGCCACGCGCCTTGCGGAACTCGGGCCCGGTGAGAAGCAGCAGCATGTACCTACGATCGCGGTTCGGGGCGACGGCGTGGTCGGGACTCTGTGGGTCGACTACCGAAACGACTCGCGCGGACGGTGCTCGGAGTTGTACTTCAGGGCCTCAAATGACGCCGGCTCAACGTGGCTTCCGGCTGCACGCCTGTCGAGTAAACCATCTTGCCCCCAGTCGCCCTCGAATGCGATTCCACGTGCAGATGGTAGTCTCAATGAAGTCTCGCGGCGATGGGCGGAGGGCGGTGACTACCACGGCTTGGTAGTGGGTCACGAGGGCCGGTTTCACGCTGCATGGAGTGACAGTTCCACAGGCGTATTTCAGATCCACTTTGCTACCCTGGAAGTGAACACGCCAGATTCTGAGCGTCAGAATTGATCAGTCGTCGCACTTGGTTGGCGGCATGCAAGTTATCACCCTGCAAGGGGCGTCTTGAGGTCTTGGACCCCGACGGGGCGAACTCAGCCGGGAAGGTTGGTCCGGCTTGGCGGCGCGGCAGGGGGCGTAGCACACACGCGTCCCGATATCACCGACCGAAGTGTTGGGGGCACCCCGAGGGCGGCCTTCCTCGATGTCCTCCCTATTCCGTGTCAGTGTGACCGCTATTTTCGGTCGTGTCTAGCCTCCGGAATCGGTGTCGTCATCGTTGCCGACGCAATCTCCAGGGGCCTCGTCCTCGTTGGACCGTCGATCCGCGAGCGACAGCAATGACGGCGGATGGACGGCGTCAGGCAGCCGCGCGAGAACTGCGTCGTAGACATCCTGCGCGTCCGTTTTGAGCGCCTGTCTGGCCTCGGGTTCGTCTACGGTTTCAGTCTCACCGGGATAGCGAAATCTCCACGCGTACTCGGTCAGCGGGACAGCCCGGTCAATGATTGCCTTCGGACTCGAATCGAAAGCCAGACACTGTTCGCCGATCTCTTCGAGGTTGTGAGTCTTTCGGAACGTCGCCTGCTGCCAGGTCAAGAAGGCCTTCTCGGCCGCCTGTTGTGCGTGAAAGACGATGTCGTCGACGAGCGGTGGTGTGGCCGTGAACTCGTGGGCCGCAGCGCGCAGATCGAGCGTAGCCTTGGTCAGCCACGCACGAGTCTCGGCGGCAACTTCGGGATCATGCGGCATGAAGCAGCTTTCCCTCGCGCAAGACAGTGGCTGGTAGCGACGCGTTGACTCTGGCGCGAGCGTCAAAACGTGAGCGCGTCCACACGAGCACGTCCGCTGCGATACCCGTTCCACGAAGTGCCCGATACGCGAGACGACTTCTCCTACGTTCAGGCTCAGCATCATCCGATACAACGAGCAAGATGTCGTAGTCGCTGTCCGATCCGGCCTCGCCTCGCGCGATCGATCCGAACAGGTAGACGCGCTCAGGTCGATAGGCGGAAATCAGGCGGTCGACGATCTGCCGAAGTTTGTGGTCACGCTCCAGGAGCGGGTCGGTCATGACTCTGCCTCTTGCTGCACCATTCGTCCGGCTGTGGTGCGTGGAGAATGAGTATACCGTGCCTCCTACGATCCTCCGTCTCCACTCTGACCCATCCGTTCCGGCACAGGCGCACGATCTCGTGTATCGGCTCCGAGTGCGTCCGCAAGGCAGCGCTTATCGTCCGGGTGGCCGATGACGATAGTGCCGAGCAGTGAGCCACGCGAGGTCCACGAGCGAAGATCGGGCGGCAGAGCAGCTGATTCAGTAGCGGTACTTTTGGCGGTACTCACGGCTTCAATGAGAATCACCGCGACGTTTGCTCACGAACCCGCAGATGACCGGCAGGGGAAAGGATACCGACCTGGCGCCTTCGGGCACGGGGAACTTCGTCCTCGGCTACCCGACCCGCGAATTAGTTGCTCTATCCCGCGGAGAAGGGCAACGGCGGTTGGCGGAAGTGCTTGGCTTCGTGGAGGTTATGCTTGGAGCCGGCGATCGGACTCGAACCGATGACCTGCTGATTACGAAGCCCCTGCTCGCAAAAACCTAAGTAGTTGATTGCGCGATAGTTAACCTTTATGGCCGGCCTCGGACGGTTTTTCAAACGTCCACCTTTTTCTTCAAGTGTCCACGAGAAGGTACCGCCAAAAGTACCGCTAACGCCCGGAGCCGTTCTTGTGGCTCTCAGCGTGCCGCGCCGGTCGCCCGCTGGGATCGGCGGGCGACACGGCGCTGCGTGCGGCGCCCCACACGCCGGTGGACGTGGATCCCGACTTCGCCGTCCAGCGCCGCCGCGATCTTGACAAGCGTCCGCAGCTCGAGGTTTCGTGTCCGTCCGGTCTCGATGTGTGCGATCACTGGTCATGTCTCGTGAGGGTACCCGAAACGGGAGCAAAGCCCGTCCGTACCTATGAAAGGGCGCCGAAGCGCCCACTGAGGTTCTTCCGAATGTCAGCCGATTCGGTTGTCGAAACCGCGAAACGTTGGTCACCGACGTCGAAGTGATGACCTGTGTCGGCACGGTTCACTCGGTGGAGCCGTCCGTTCCGTCGTGCAGCCCCCGAAAACAGACCTGTTGACTACCAACATGGATCGGCGTATCTTCTGTTTGGAATCAACAGAAGAAGGAGTCTAGTCGTTCATGCCTGCCGACCGTTTCGACGTCCTGCACGGCTCCCTCGCGTTGATGGTCTTGCGAACGCTCGACGCCCTTGGTCCGCTGCACGGGTACGGCATCGCGCGCCGAATCGAGCAGATTAGCGAGCACCAGTTCGCGCTGAACCAAGGTACGCTGTATCCGGCTCTTCTAAAGCTGGAACAACTGGGCTGGATCACCTCGAGTTGGGGCTCGTCAGACAACAATCGACGAGCACGCTTTTACGCTATCAGCCGCGTCGGGCGGAAGCAATTGAAGGCCGAAGCCGAGAAATGGTCTAAGACCTCGCAGATCGTTGCGCGGTTCATCGATCCGACAGAGGACCTCGCATGATGCCTCTTCGCGGATGGCTCAATCGAGTGGTGTCGTCGTTTCAGAGGCCGTGGTTGGACGACCGGCTGAAGAACGAAATCGAAGTCCACTTGGAAATGGCAACGAACGAGAACATCGCTCGAGGAATGTCGCCCGATGAGGCTCGAAATGCCGCCCTTCGCAGCTTCGGCGGAATCATCCAGACGCGTGAGGCCTATCACGATACGGCGGGCTGGCCCAGTTTGGATGCGCTGTGGCAGGACGTTCGTTCCGCGGCGCGCAGTTATCGCCGGGCTCCAGGATTCGCATTCGTCGTCATTCTCACGTTCGCCCTCGCGATCGGCGCAAGCAGCGCCATCTTCAGCCTGCTCAATGCTCTCGCCCTGCGGGATCTTCCGGTGCGCGATCCTGACACCCTGGTGCAAGTCTCGACGGTCACCCCCGTACAGGGAGAGTCGTACCTAACGTTTTCGATGTTCCGCGAATTGTCGGCGCAACAGAAGGTATTCACCTCGGTCATCGGTGCTTGGGGCAATATGGTCGTGACCGTGGACGACCGCGGAACCATGATGAAAGGCCTTTTGTGGGCCGCAACGGGCAACGTCTACGAAGAACTAGGTGTACGCCCTGTCGTGGGGCGACTTCTTGGGCCTAGCGACATGACGGTCGATCCACCAGGCGCTCAACCGGTGGCTGTGCTGGGCTATGGATTTTGGCAACGGCATTACGGCGGGGATGTGTCGGTCGTCGGACGGGCGATAGAGGTCGAAGGCAAGCCCTTCACAGTGATTGGAGTCGCACCGGTCGGCTTTACGGGATTTGCATTAGTCACCGAACCTGATATCACGATTCCACTCGCGGCAACGCCACTCCTCTCGGGGAACAGCGCGTCGACACTCGCTACGAGCGCATCGCGCTCGGTGCGTGTCATCGGCCGGCTGAGCCCCGGAGTTACGGTCGAACACGCCCGCGCACAGTTGTCGGCCGTCTGGCCCGCGGTTCGTGAGGCAGCGCTTCCCCCGGCCTACACGGGGCCGCGCCGTGACGATTTTCTCTCCATCGGGTTGGACGTGACCTCTGCATCTAAAGGAAACGAGAGGAAGCTGAGGACGCAATACGTCCAGCCGCTCATCATCCTCTTCGGTATAGCGAGCCTCGTGCTGCTCATCGCATGCACGAACGTGGCGAGCCTCCTGTTGTCACGGGGAAGCGTGAGGCGCCACGA
>JBOGIN010001302.1:0-7940 GCA_050742275.1 Vicinamibacteraceae bacterium | reverse complement strand
GAGTGTCAACGTGAATCAAATGCTCGTGCGGCCGCTGCTGCTCCAAACGAGCGTCATCGCCCTCTTCGTGCTCCCGATGCTGAGCATGCGGACGTTTGCCGAAGAGAAGCGCAGTGGGACGATGGAGCTGCTGCTCACGTCGCCGCTTCGCGACTGGGAGATCATCCTCGGCAAGTTCTTTGGCGCCGCGGCGCTCTACGCGCTCATGCTTGCCGTCACCTGGCTCAGCGTGATCTGGCTGTTCCTGTACGGCAACCCGGAGTGGCGCCAGGTTCTCGCCGCCTATCTCGGCCTCCTACTGCTGGGAACCTCCTTCCTGTCAATAGGCATGTTCATCTCGAATCTGACGCAGAGCCAGATCGTGGCCTGCTTCGTGACCTTTGCCGTGCTGTTGTTGCTCCTGCTCTTGAATTGGGTGGCGGAGTTCGCGGGACCGACGATGCGGGAGGTCGTGACCGCGCTCTCCATCACCGAGCACTTCGACGACTTCGCAAAGGGCATCATCGACACGAAGCACCTCGTGTACTACGCGAGCTTCATCTTCTTCGGGCTGTTTCTCACCTCACGCTCGCTCGACGCGGATCGGTGGAGGGGATGAGCGCGCCAATGACAGAGTCCAAATCGAGACCGTTCCTCGCCGTTTCGCGAACGTCCAGCCTGAACGCACCATGAACACCGCGATGCTGAAGACAATTTTGAACTGGGTTGGTTGGGTTGGTGTCGCCCTCGTTCTGGCCGCCATAGCCCTGCTCATCCTCAAGCCTGATCTCACGACCGTCCGATGGTGGCTCGCGATGGCGGGCCTCGTGTGCGTGCTGCTCTATATGGTCAGTCAGTGGCGCGAGATCATCGGCGCGTTCGGCAACCGCGCCGTCCGCTACGGCTCCCTCTCGATCGGCAGCATTGCCATCGTCATTGGGATCCTCGTCGGTGTGAACTACGTGGCTGGACGCGAGAGCAAGCGCTGGGATCTCACGGCGTCGAAGCAGTTCAGCCTGTCGGACCAGACCAAGAGCGTGCTCGCGGATCTCGAGTCGCCCGTTCAGATCAAGGTGTTCGCCCGCGAGGGGGGCACCGGCGAGTTCCGGGACCGGCTGCTGGAGTATCAAAATGCATCGGATCGAGTGAAAGTCGAATACATCGATCCGGACCAGCAGCGCACCGTTGCGCAGAAGTACAAGATTCAGCAGTACGGCACGATCATCGCCGAGTACGCCGGTCGGAGCGAGCGGACCACGACCAACAGCGAGCAGGAGGTGACGGGCGCAATCGTCCGTGCGGTCGAAGGTGGACAAAAGAAGGTCTACTTCGTCCAGGGGCACGGGGAGCGCGATCCGACGAGCGCGGACGAGCGCGGTGGTTACAACGCGGCCGCCGAGCAGCTCAAGACCGAGAACTTCCAGGTCGAGCCGCTCCAGCTCGCGCAGCAGCGCGACATTCCTGACGATGCGGATGTCGTTGTCGTCGCGGGGCCGCAGACGGATCTCCTCCAGCCGGAGGCCGAGGCGCTTCGCCGATACCTCAATCGCGGCGGAAAGCTGCTCCTCATGATCGATCCGCCAACGCGCGAGGGCAGCCAGACGCTGACCAACCTCGTCGGGCTCGCGCGCGAGTGGGGTATCGAGGTAGGCACGAACGTGGTCGTCGATGCCAGCGGCATGGGGCAGCTCATTGGCTCCGGCCCGGAGACGCCGCTCGCCATGTCCTATCCAGGGCACGCTATTACGAACAACTTCAAGATGATGACGGCGTTCCCACTCGCCAGGTCCATCGCGCCGGTTAGCGGTGGCGTCGACGGACGCACGGCGCAGGCGGTGGTCGAGACCAGCAAGAGCAGCTGGGCCGAGGTGAATCTCGCAGGTCTCGCGACCGGTGGTGAGGTGTCGCTGGATGAAAAGGCGGGCGACAAGCCAGGACCGATTACGCTCGCCGCCGCCGTCTCCGTCACGGCTCCCGAGCCGCCGGCGACAGCCAGTGGAAACGGCGACGCAGCCAAAAAGGAGGCCGCCAAGGCGGAAGCAGCCAAGAAGCAAGCCGCGAGCGACAGCACGAAGGCGCCCGAGACCCGGGTGGTCGTCGTTGGCGACTCCGATTTCGCTTCCAATAGCGTTCTCGGCTTGCAAGGCAACCGCGATCTCTTCCTGAACACCTTGAACTGGCTGGCGGAGCAGGAATCGCTGATCGACATCCGTCCACAGGAGCCCGACGACAGACGCGTCACGATGACGGCGGCGCAAACCAGCCGCGTGGTGTGGCTGTCGATGTTGGTGGTGCCCGCGCTGGTCTTCATGAGCGGCGTGTACACCTGGTGGCGGAGGCGAGGATGAGCCGCGGGCGTTCCTTTCTGATTCTGCTCGTCGTGGGGCTCGGGCTCGGCGCCTACATTTATTTCGTCGAGCGGCATCGGCCGCCTGCCGAGGAGCGCGACGCTGAAACACTCCAGAAGGTGTTCCCGAATCTCGACGCCGCCAAAGTCACCGAGCTGACCGTGAAGGCGGCGTCTGGCGCCACGACCACGGTGAAGAAGGAAGGGGCGACGTGGCAGATTGTCTCCCCGATCCAGAGTGCAGCGGACGAGAGCGAGCTCTCCAGCATCACGTCGAACCTTTCGACGCTCGAAGTTCAGCGCGTGGTCGTGGAAAAGCCAAAGGACGTGGCGCAGTATGGCCTCGCGGAGCCTCGAATCCAGATCACGTTCCGGGTATCGGGCCAACCAAAGCCGCATCGGCTCCTGCTTGGAGAGAAGACGGCCACGGGAGGGGAGCTGTACGCGCGCCTGGATGGTGCACCGCGTGTGGTCCTCGTGCCGGCCGGGCTCGAGACGACCTTCGACCGCGATACCTTCGCGTTGCGTGACAAGCGGGTGCTGGCCTTCGATCGCGACAAGGTGGATCGGATCGACGTCAGCAACGCCTCGTGGCAGCTTCAGCTCGTGAAGAAGGCGGATGCGTGGCAGATGGCGAAGCCGTGGTCCGCGCGCGTCGACAGTGGCACGGTAGAGTCGCTCATCGGAAGCCTGGCCTCCGGGCAGATGAAGGCGCTCATCGCCGATGACGCAAAGACGCTCGACACGTACGACCTCCACAAGCCCGTCGTGACGGTAACGGTTCACTCCGGGAGCACGTCGGCCTCCCTGCTGCTCGGCCGAGACGCCGACAAGGAAGGCGTATACGCAAAGGACGCCTCACGTCCCACGGTCTTCACGGTCGAGAACACGCTCGCCGACGACCTGCGGCGCGCGCCATCCGAGTACCGACAGAAGGAGCTCTTCGCCTTCAAGGGCTTCAATGGCCAGCGCCTCGAGATAACTCGCGACGGCACGCGCCGCGCCTTCGAGAAGAGGAAGGCATCGAAGGGAGACAACGCCACGGAGGCGTGGACCCAGGTTCAGCCGGCAGGCAAGGTCGACGCGACCACAGTGGACGATTTGGCGTCGCGGATTGGCGACGTCCGAGCGGATTCGTTCGTCGGCTCGCTGCCCAAGGGCAGTAAGCAGGTGCTCGCAATCACCGCAGTCTCTCAGGAGAACCAGAAGGACAGCGTGACGCTCTACCGCTCCGGCAAGGAGGCGTACGCGGTTCGCGCTGGTGAGCCGGGCGCCGCCAAGATTCCCACCACCACGCTGGACGACCTCGTCAAAGCGCTCGACGCCGTCAAGTAGCGATGGCCGGAAGAAAGGATGCCTGGCGCCTCTTCTTCCTTCTCCTCGCGCTCGCGATTGCAGGCTGCGCAAGCAAGGCGGCGCCGCCTGCCACGCCGCCTGTCAGCGCGAGTGGCTCGGCGCAGGTCGAGGGCCTTCGGCGCGAGCTCGACACGCTGTTCCATACGCCGCGCATCAATGCGCTCTGGGCCATTGCCATTCAGTCACTCGACACCGGTGAGATGCTCTACGAGCAGAACGCGGACCTGCTCATGATCCCAGCGTCGAACATGAAGATCGTGACGATGGCAGTTGCCGCGGAGCGATTGGGCTGGGATCATCGCTTCGAGACACGCCTCGAAGCGCACGGCACGATCGCGAACGGAACACTCCGGGGCAATCTGGTCGCGGTCGGGGGAGGCGATCCCGCGTTCGGCGGCCCACTCGACGATGCGGCGCCCGTGTTCCAGGAATGGACGGCGGCGGCCAGAGCCATGGGCATCGCCCAGGTGGACGGCTGCCTCATAGGTGATGGCAGCGCCTTCCAGGGTGAACCGCTTGGTGACGGCTGGTCCTGGGACGATCTCATCTACGGTTATTCAGCGCCAATCAGCGCGCTTTCGTTTCACGAGAACGTCGTCGAGCTCGGGGTGCGCCCGGGGCCTTCGCCGGGAGCGCCGGCACGAGTCGCGCTGACACCGGCCGCGGCGGGACTGGCGCTCTCGCAACACGTTGTCACGGGACCACCGGAATCCGAGGCGGATGTCGACGTCCGGCGCGATCTCGGCGACAGCTTCTTGACGGTCAGTGGCGCCGTCCCGGTCGGTGCCGAGCCGTACACGCGCGTGGTTGCGGTGCCCCAGCCTTCCTGGTTCTTCGTGAGCGAGCTCGGCCGGACTCTCGCGAAGAACGGCATCACGTCCACGGAGGGCCCTGTTGCCCGCGAGTCGCTCGAGCTGGTGTTGGAGCGCGACGCCGCAGGCGCACCCTGCCTGCTTCCGTCCACAGACGCTCGCAAGAGGATCCTTGCCACGCATCGCTCCAAGCCGCTGAGCGAGATTGGCGTGAGGTTCATGAAGGTGAGCCAAAACCTGTACGGCGAGATGCTGCTCCGCGCGATCGGCCGGCGAGCCGCGGCAACGACAAGTGTCGAGGACACCGACGGAGATACCGCGGAGCTCGCGCGTCAGAGCATCGACGATCAGCTCGGTGCGTGGGGCATTCCCCCTGGCCAGATCCGGTTGGCGGACGGCTCGGGCTTGTCACGCTACAACTTGGTGACGGCACGCCTCCTGCTGCAGATTCTGCGGCAGATGTGGCGGAGTCCCGCCCATCGCGAGCGGTTCTACGCAACGCTCCCAATCGCCGGCCGGGACGGAACCCTCGACGAGCGCTTTCACGGCACGCGCGCCGCAGGCAACGCGCACGCCAAGACAGGCACGCTCAGCAGCGTGCGTGCGTTGTCGGGATATGTGCAGACCGAGCAGGGTGAGATGCTCGCCTTCTCCATGCTGGCAAACAACTTCATCGTGCCGACGGCGCGCATTGACGCGGTGGTGGACCAGGCAGTGGAGCGTCTCGCAAGCTTCAACCGGGCAAATTGATGACGCGGCCTCTAGGGTGATGACGCGCGGCCCTGAGCTAGTCGAAGGGGCCGCGCGCTACAGTTGTCAGGATCCGCGCCACTTCAGCGGCAACCGCATCGCGATCGGCATCGATGCCACCGCCTTGTGCGAGCTCGCGCTTTCCGCCCCCTTTCCCGCCGAAACGGTCCACGAGGTGACGAAGCAAAGCCGACGCGTCGACGCCGGCCGCGTCCGCGCTGCGAGCGACGACAATCGCTGCCGGCCGTGCCTCGGTCAGCAAGACGACGACGCGGCCAGGCGCGGCCGTGAGCGAGGCAGCGGCGGTTCGAAGGGCCGCTGCATCGGCGCCCTCCAGGAGCGCGACCAGGAGCTCGACGCCGGCGACGTGCTCGGCCCGCTCTGCCAAGGCGGCCGCACGCATCGCGCTCAGCTCCTGCGAGAGCGTGCGTGTGGCTTTCCTCAGATCGCGCGCGTCCGCGACGAGCTTCTCGACGGCGGTATCGACGTCCGCGGGGGCGACCGAGAGCAGCGCTGAGGCGCGCGAGACCGCGTCGCGAAGCTCTCGGTGACGTCGGAGGGCGCGTCGTCCGCAGACGAACGTAATCCGAGTGCCGCTCTTGTAGCGCTCCCAGTCGCAGACCACGATCGCACCAATCTCGCCCGTGCGCGCAACGTGTGTTCCGCCACACGCGGAGAGATCCCAGTCTGAGATATCGATCAGGCGCAGCGTCCCTGCACGCTGCGATGGCTTGCGCAGCGGAAGCGACACAGCCTCGTCTTCCGACGCGAAGCGGACGCTGACGGGTCGGTTCTCCCAGACGACACGGCTCGCCGCCTCCTCAGCAGCCTCGATGGCGTCGCCGCTCACCTCTCGCGCAAGGTCGACGGTCGATGTGCTGCTGCCGAGGTGAAAGCTCACGGTCGGAACATCGTGCAGCCGCACGAAAGCCGCTGACAAGACGTGCTGGCCGGTATGCTGCTGCATGTGGTCCCGGCGTCGCTCGCCATCGATCCGCCCGAGCACGCGCGCGCCAATGCCAAGCGTCTCTGCCGGGGCTTCGACCACGTGGACGACGGCCTCCTCGCGATCGAGGACGTCGACGACGCGCGCCTCGTCCAAGCGACCGGTGTCGGTCGGCTGACCACCGGAGGTTGGGTAGAACGCCGTGCGATCGAGACGGACGAGCGTGCGACCTTCCTCCTGCGCGATGCCAACGATGGACGCCTCGAACTCCAGGCAGGTGGGATCGGTGTAGTAGAGCCGCTCGGTCATCGTTGGTGAAATGGACTTGCTACCCTGTCACGAGCAAGGGGTCCGGCACGCCGGCCTCGGCGAAGCCCTTCGCGCGGAGGATGCAAGCATCGCAGCGCCCGCACGGGCGCCCATCGGGCTCAGGATCGTAGCAGCTGAGCGTGAGACCGTAGTCGAGGCCGAGCGACAGACCACGACGAATGATCTGCCCCTTGGAGAGCTTGGCGAGCGGCGCGTGAACGTGGAATGGCTGCCCCTCGACGCCGGCCTTCGTGCCCAGTTGGGCGAGCTGCTCGAATGCCCGAATGTACTCGGGCCGGCAGTCCGGATACCCGGAATAGTCGACGGCGTTGACGCCGATGAAGATGTCGCGCGCGCCCAGGGACTCGCTCCACGCCAGCGCGAGCGCAAGAAAGACAGTGTTCCGGGCTGGGACGTACGTGGACGGAATGTCAGTGAGATCCCCCGTGCGGTCCTTCGGCACCTCGGCGGCGCCGGTGAGCGCAGAGAGCGCAATCGGCCGCAAATCGATCTCCAGCTCCATGTGCTTGGTCACACCGAGCGCGCCTGCCACGGCACGAGCGGCGCTGATCTCCTGAAAATGAGTCTGGCCGTATCTGACTGTCAGCGCAGACAGCTCGTAACCCAGATCCCGCGCGATGGCCGCCGTCGTGTAGGAATCGAGCCCGCCGCTGAGCAACACCACGGCTGCGCGCTGCACCTGGCTCGTCATACGCCTCGCATCTCCGGTTCCCAGACGTACTTGTGGAGCTGCAGGTGAAGCCGAACAGGCAACTGGTCCGCCACGATCCACGCCGCCAGATCTCGTGGCTCGAGCACGCCGTGCACGGGAGACAAATGGACGGCGCGCACACGCTGGGCGAGGCGGTGTCGCTGCACGACATCGCGGGCGTACTCGTAGTCGGCCCGATGCTCGACGACGAGCTTGACCTCGTCGTGCGGCTGCAGGAGGTCGATATTGCTCCAGTCGTTTCGAGACATTTCGCCGCTGCCCGGGCATTTGATGTCCATGATGCGCACCACCTCCAGAGGGACGCGCGCCACGCTCATGTGGCCGCCCGTCTCGAGCAGCACCGTTCGACCATCAGCGAGCAGTCGGTCCATCAAGAGGTACACGCCCTCCTGCAACAGCGGCTCGCCGCCGGTCACCTCGACGAGCCGGCACTGATGGCGGGCTACTTCGGCGCAAACGTCCTCGATGGACCATTTCCGGCCTTCGTAGAACGCATGGGACGTGTCACACCAGCTACACCGGAGATTGCACGCGGTGAGGCGCACGAACGTGCAAGGGAGGCCTGCCCAGGTCGATTCCCCTTGGATTGAGCAGTAGATCTCGTTCACGGTAAGCGTGGTCACGGCATCCCCTACGCCGATTTTACTGCAGGGGCGTTCTGGGCTCGGACGGTCGGGGCCTGAACCTTCTTCGCCCATATCGCGCGGC
>JBOGIN010001301.1:0-8200 GCA_050742275.1 Vicinamibacteraceae bacterium | reverse complement strand
GGACACCTATCTCGAGCTCAACCAGCTTGGGCTGTATCCGTTCCTGCCCACGGGCAGCGAAGAGCCTCTCCCGGAGCAGGTTGCCGTGGACGTCACGGCGCCAGGGTGGCGCGCGCTGGGGGAGAACATGTATCGCTTCCTCACCATCGAGCACAACACCTTCACCACCGTCGACGACTTCCTGAAGGGCGACATGAGCCGACCGGGACATGTGGCGATGGCTGTCGACACGATGCACAAGATGCCGATGTACGCGCTCAACGAGCTGTACATGGAAGACGGAGACGAGGAGTTCTTCAAAGGCTTGGCCGAGAGCATCGACATGGGGGTGACGTCCGTGCCAGTGCTGTCCCGGCATTCAGCAACTACGTATCAACCCAACACGCTTGCCGCGTTCATTACGCCGCAATCCACCATGCTGAAGGAGGCCCTCGACGTGGTGACGTGGCTCGTTTCCGAAGAGGCTCAGGTCGCGCTCTCCCGCAAGGCAATCAAGGGCGTCCTGGAGACGGATGCGGTCGTCTCGAGCTTCGCCGCTGATATTCCCGAGTTGGCGGATATCGATACCTCCGGCGTTTACTGGGGCGAAAACGCCGCCCTCCAAGGGTATGAGCGCACCGAATACTGGAACATCCCATTGTTCATGGTGTTCCGACAACATGTCCTGATCGATGGCATGACAGTCGGTTCGAGTCTTGTCGTCACCGAGGCGGAGGACATACCGGCCTACATTCAAAGCAGAGCCGAAGCCGGCTTCGATTATTAGCGGGCCGCGGCTCGAGGGGTGCTGGATGCACAGATGACCGAGGATATCAATGCGTGAGCTCTTGGTTGTCCTGGTACTCCTGTACGTCGGCACCCCTCTGTTTGCTCAGGAGATTTCCGGAGAACGCAAGCAGTGGCACGATGTGGTGCTCACGTTCGATGGTCCGGCGACCAGCGAAATGGCTGATCCCAATCCCTTTCTCTCCTACCGACTGAACGTCACCTTTCGACATGACGACAAGACCTACGTGGTGCCGGGATACTTCGCCGCAGACGGCCAGGCCGCCGAGAGCAGCGCAACGACCGGTAGCAAGTGGCGCGTGCACTTCGTGCCGGACGAGACGGGCGAGTGGACGTACGAGGTGTCGTTTCGAACCGGCTCGGACGTGGCGGTGAGTCTGGATCCGCGCGCGGGGAGTCCGGTGCCGCCCGATGGCGCGACTGGGGTGCTCACCATCGGCCAGAGCGACAAGACAGGCCGCGACAACCGGGCGCGCGGGATGTTGCAGTACGTGGGCGAGCACTACGCGCGGTTCGCCGGGACCGGCGAGTATTTCATTCAGGCCGGCACGCAGAGTCCGGAGAATTTCCTCGCCTACTACGAGTTCGACGACACGGTGGATCACGGCGGCGCCGACAACCATCTCATCGACGGTCTCCATCGCTACGAGGCGCACGTGAAGGACTGGCGTCCCGGCGATCCCACGTGGCAGAACGACAGAGGCAAGGGCATCATCGGTGCGCTCAACTATCTCGCGGCCAAGGGGATGAACACGTTCTACACGCTCACCATGAACGTCGGCGGCGACGGTAGGGAGATCTATCCGTGGACCAGTTACGACGAGCGGGCCCGCTACGACGTCTCGAAGCTCGCGCAGTGGGAGATCGTGCTGTCGCACATGGACACGCTCGGCATGCAGCTCATGATGATCACGCAGGAAGAGGAGAATGAGCAGTTGCTCGGAAAGCTGACGACGCTGCGAAAGTTGTACTACCGGGAGCTGATCGCGCGCTTCGCGCATCATCACGCGTTGCTGTGGGACCTGTCGGAAGAGGCGGACCGCTGGCGGTACTACACGACCCGGGATCTCCAAGACCTGTGCACCTACATCAAACAGGTGGACCCCTATGACCACCCTATCCAGTACGTCCAGTGGAAGGGCGAGCTGGTGCCAGACCCGACGGGCTATGGGCGCCTGCTTGGGTTCGAGCACTTCGACGGTACAGCGCTGCAGCAGGATGCCGAGCATACCTTCGAGCAGACACTGAAGTGGGTGAGGGCCTCGGCGCACGCGGCGCACAAATGGCTGGTCGGCGTGATCGAGATCAACCCAACGAGCACGGGGGTGTTGCCGGATGCTGAGGATTACTGGCACGACAGAATCCGCAAGCATGCTATCTGGGGCAACCTCATGGCGGGCGGCTCCGGTTCCGTGTTCTTTTTCGGTTACGACGCTCCACACGGGGACCTCGACATGGAAGACTGGCGCAGCCGTGATCACTTCTGGGACCTGCACCGCTATGCGCACGAGTTCTTCACCCGGTACCTGCCGTTCCACGAGATGAGCAACGCGAACGGCCTCACCACCGCACCGGATGATTTCGTCTTCGCCAAGGCGGGCGAGATCTACGCGATCTACCTGCCGAACGGCGGAACCACGGAGCTGGATCTCTCGGCGGCCAACGGCACATTCGACGTGCGCTGGTATGACCCTCGGCACGTGGGCGGCCTCCAGCAGGGGAGCGTCAACCAGGTGGAGGGGGGCGGCCGGGCCGCGCTCGGCCTCGCGCCGACCGATCGCGCCAGCGACTGGGCCGTGCTGGTACGACCCGCGCGAGACCGCGTGGCGGCCCCGGCTTTCAACCGGCCGACCGACTTTCATGTGAAGCTCAGCACAGACCTTGGTGTGCAGACCAGCGGGGCAGGCGATCCCGTGAACGCGTTCGTCATTTCGCCGGAGCGCTTCCTCGGCGGGCGACTCACGGGCACGGTCGACCAGGCCTCGAGCGCTTCCGGCGGGCGGCTTCGATTCACGTTCGAGACCTTGGAGTACCAGGGGCGGACGTTTCGGGTGACGTCGACCCTCACGAGCTTCGTCAACTCGAAGGGCCACCGCCTCGTGGATGAACAGGAGCGCCCGCTGGAGGTGACAGGCGGCGTGCTGATCTCGGCGGCGCCAGACTTCACCCTGGACGAGGGAGCAGAAGTCCGTTTGCAGGTCGGCCCTCGGTAGCGCGTTGTCACGGGACATCAACATGAAACACCGCGTCGTAGGAATCTTGCTCGTGGCCTTCGTCTTGGGCGTCGGCTCCAGCGTGACCGCTGCCGAGAGGCCGCGCGTCATCGTGCTCACCGACATCGAGAACGAGCCAGACGATGCGCAGTCGATGGTCCGGTTCCTGGCGTACGCCAACCAGTGGGACATCGAGGCGCTGGTGGCGACCACGTCCATCCATCAGCGAGACAAGGTCGCTGCCTGGCGCATCCGCGAGATCGTCGATGCCTACGGCAAGGTCAGGGACAACCTGGAGCAGCACGAACAACGCTTTCCAACGGCCAACTACCTTCTGTCGGTCATACGCGAGGGCCGCGCGGCGTACGGCATGACCGCCGTCGGCGCGGGTATGGACTCGCCAGGCTCCGACAGAATCATCGAGGTCGTGGATCGCGAGGATTCACGGCCGGTGTGGGTGATTGTCTGGGGAGGCCCGAACTGCCTGGCCCAGGCCCTCTGGAAGGTGCGCACTACGCGCTCAGCGGACGCGCTCACGCGCTTCGTGGCGAAGCTGCGCGTCTATACGATCTCCGACCAGGACGACAGCGGCCCATGGATCAGGAAGGAGTTTCCTGGACTCTTCTATATCGTCAGCCCGGGTTTCAATGCGGGCGGCGCCTATCATCACGCCACGTGGAGTGGCATCAGCGGCGACTACTTCCACGGCCGCTTCGCCGGCGCCGACTTCTCGCTGGTGACCAACGAATGGCTCGACCAGAACATCCGGCAGAAGGGCCCGCTCGGCGCCGAGTATCCCCAGTGGGAATATCTCATGGAGGGCGACACCCCGTCATTCCTCAATCTGATCGACAACGGTTTGAGCACCCTCGAACGTCCCGATTCGGGTGGCTGGGGCGGTCGCTACGCACTCTACACACCGCCCGTCCAGAAATGGCACCTCCAGCCCGAAACCCGACCGATCTGGACCGATGCCGAGGACGAAGTCTTGGGCGTCGATGGCAGGTGGCACACGGACAATCACGCGACGATCTGGCGCTGGCGTGAGGCGTATCAGAACGACTTCGCCGCACGGATGGACTGGACGATCAAGCCGTATGCGGACGCCAATCACCCGCCGGTTCCGAAGCTCGCCCATGGTGACGCGCTCACGGCGAAACCGGGCGAGCGGGTGCGTCTTAGCGCCGAGGGATCGAGCGATCCCGATGGCGACGCGCTGTCGTATGAATGGTTCTACTATCAGGAGCCCGGCACCTTGGCCGCGTCCAGCGCGCGGGACGGCCAGCCGGTCCCGATCCAAGGCTTCGACCAACCCAAGGCTTCGTTCACCGTGCCCACACAACGCGTGATGCCGCCCGGCACCGGTACCATGCACATCATCCTCGCCGTGAGAGATCATGGCACGCCGCGCCTGACGCGCTACGAGCGCGTGATCGTGACGGTGGAGCGATAGCCCGCCTCGGCGTCAAATCAGAAGAGAACCTTGAACCCGACCTGCAAGGTGCGCGGCAGGTTACTTTGGCTGAGCACCTTGCCGAAGTCGCTGTTCTGCGAATCCAGCTCCGGCGGGTTGAAGCTCACGTAGTTGAACGCGTTGAAGAGTTGGAGATCGAGCTGCCCCCGCAGGGTGGCACCAAGCGTGAACCGCTTGACGAATGAGAGCTCCCAGAGGTTGAGGCTCTGCCGCCGGAGGTTGTCCGTCCTGAGCGGCACCGTCCGGAGGTGATACTCGAGATCAATGCGGGGGTCGTTACGCTGCTTGATGGGGTCGAGCTCCCCGTTGGTCCTCACCTGCTCGTCTTCGAAGAAAAACCCTGACGTGTCGAATGCCGGTACGTCGACGTTGTCTGAGGAGCTCGTCTCGAGCTCGGTGATGTCGCCATTGTAGAAGACATCGTCCTCCAGCTCGAGCGGGCGCTCGACCTGCCACTGCCACATCCCCGACACGCTCCAGCCCCCGATGAGCGCATCCAGCAGCGGGCCGGCACTGGAGGCAAACCGCCGGCCCCGGCCGAACGGCAGCTCCGCCACCCAGTTGAGGACGAATCGGTGCGGGACGTCGTTGGCGGCTGAGACCGTGGTCGGCTCGGGATCGGTCGGGTTCATCCGCCAGAGCGTCTCGGTGAAGTTCGAGAAGGTGTAGCTGGTCAGCACCGAGAACCCCTCGCTGAAGCGCCGCTCGAGGCGCAGCTGCAGCGCGGCGTAATCGGAGCTGCCATCGAAGGCCCGCGACTCGATGTCCTGGAACTGCGGGAACGGCCGCAGCAGTTGCGCGCGATCGATCGTCTCGCCATCGAGGGGCGTGCCCGGCGCCAGACCGGCGAACGGGTTGACCACGCGCTCCGTGATGTGGTCGATGACCGCATCGTCACGCTGGGCGCTGGTCGACAGCAACCGCGCCGGCACCGGGTTGAGTGCGATGTCTGTCGCCAGGTCGTAGCCGTGGTTACCGACGTAGGCGGCTTCGGCGACCCACCGGCCCCAGAGCTGACGCTGGACGCTGGCGGTCCACCGCATGGCCTGGCCGTTCCTGACGTCGAGCGGCATGACCGTATCGAGACCTTGGCCCACGAAGGTGTCTGGCCCCAGGCTCGCACCGGGCGGGTCCAGCACGCCGCTCGGGAACGGATTGTCGAGCGTGGCCTGGAAGGTCAAGCCGTTATCGAACGACGGCACGAGGTCGGTGGTTTGCGAGAAGCCGGATTGCTGGATGCCTTCGAAGAGGCGCGGGACCGAGTAAATCGCCCAGCCGCTGCGCAGCACCGTCTTCTCGTTCACCTGATACGCCATTCCCACCCGCGGCTGGACGTTGTTGGAGTCCGCATTGTAGAAAGTGCGGTTGCTCGCGTCGGCAAACTGCAGGCCGCCCAGCACACGGAAGTCGGCCGGGGCCACCTCCGCGATGGGATTAGCGGCGAATGCGGCCTCGGCAGCCGAAGTGATCGCCAGATTCGCATCTGGAGCGAAGCCGCGCACGTTCCGATTGTGCCGCTCCGTTGGGGCGCCTTCGTACTCATAGCGGAGTCCCAGGTTGAGCGTCAGCTTGTCGTTGACCTTCCAGTCGTCCTGGACGAAGACACCGTGGTAGAGCTGCTGGTTGAACCGATCGGCCACGCGATCGATCTGCCCGGAGCAGGGAATCCCCAGCAGCAAGCCCGTGAGGTCCTGGCCGATGGGAGCGGAGGCCGAGGTATCGCTCTGATTCGTGAAGCAGCTATCGAAGTAGTACAACCCGGTGGGGTTGGAGTCCGGCCGCCCTTCCTGCCGGAAGACGCGCAAGTCGTAGCCGGTGCGGAAGGTGTGATTGCCGCTGATGCGCGTCCAGACGGGCTGCGCCGACAAGATCTGGGTCGTCAAGCCTCTGAGGACCTCGCCGCCGAGCTCGTCGAACCCGGCGAAATCGAACAGCGGGAAGTTCTGCACACCGCCAAAGAGTTGGACCACCTCAGGCGAGAAGCCAAGGCTTGCCGGGGCGAAGATCCCGTCGCTCGGCCGGAGCCTCGGCTCCTGGAACCGCACCCAACCGCCGCGAATGTTGAGCAAAGAGCTACTGCTCATTGTCCAGACGTGGTCGAGTGTGATCGCGTCATTGGTTCGGAACAGGAAGCTACCGCTCGGCCTGACGCCGTTCACCTCGCCGGTCCAGTTGCCGCTGCCGTTCGTCCGCTTGTTGCGCGCGTAGCGCCCAAACATTTTGTGGTTCGGTGAGAGCTGATGGTCAACCCGCACGAGCGCCGAGTAGAAGTCTTCGGTGGTCACATTGGTGCTGGAGAAGTTGTTCAGTCCCTGCGCATCGCCGGTCTGATTGGGCAGCGGGTAGAAGCTCAATACCTGACGGGCAATCGGGTTGATGCGATCCTGGGGAATGACGTTGCCCGGGAACGGGCGCCGTTCGACACGGCCGTTCTCGTTGACGAACGCCGTGGCGGGGTCGGAAATCTGGATCCCTTGGTCGAGGAGCGCCGAGAGATCGCCGTTGCGCTGCGCCTCGGTCGGCACCGTGAATTGACCGGCCTCCGGCACGTCCTCGTCGTACCACTCGGCGGCCGTGAAGAAGAATGTTCGCGAACGTCCGCTGTACACGCCGGGCACGAGGAGGGGACCGCCCAGGGTGAAGCCAAGACGATCGTAATTGCGCTCAGGTTTCGGCTCGCCCGCCCGCTCCAAGAAGAAGTCGTTGGCCGTGAGCGACCTGTCTCGAAGTTGATAGTAGCCGTCGCCTTGGAGCACGTTCGTCCCGCTCTTGGTCACGGTATTGATCGTGGCGCCGGCGGTATGCCCTTGCTGCGCGTCAAAGGTCGCGGTCTCGACCTTGACCTCCTGGACAGATCCGGCAGGCGGCACGTAGGCCACCTCGCCGGGCTCAGACATGTTGGGCGAGCCGTCGAGCGTGAACTCGTTGGCGCCGGGGGCGCCATCGGCTGTAAGGTCTGACGTCCCGCCGTTGTCGAACGGCCTGTAGAACTTGCCGGCCGGCCCGTGGACGATGCCGGGCGCGAGACGCGTCAGCATCATGGGGTTGCCATCGGGGAGCGGCATGAACTCGAACTGCTGCTGGCTGATCACCTGACCTGCCGAGGCAGTTCGCGTCTCGAGTAGTGGCGTCGCGGTCGTGACGTCGACTGCCTCGCTCACACTGCCAACCTCGAGGGTAAAGTTCAGCTCGACACGATCGGCAACGCGGATTTGAACACCCCGTCGTTGCGCCTTACGGAAGCCCTCGACTTCAGCCGAGACATCGTAGGTGCCGGACGTCAGGAATGGCACTACGAAGCTCCCTCGCTCGTTGGTTACCGCGCTCGTTGAAACACCTGTCGCCGTATTGACGATCGTGACCGTTACGCCAGGGAGGACGGCGCCAGATGCGTCCGTGACACTGCCCTCGATCGCGCCGCGAGACTCCTGAGCACGGACCGTGCCGCCCACGGCCAGCACAGCGACCATGGCAGCGAGCATCCCCGCAAGCCCCCGACACCGGGTACGCATGTCTGCCTCCTTCAGAGGGTTCGCCCTGTCCTAAGGTTGTCTGGAATATTTATGCGATATGGTATTTTGATGCCCGCAAAGTATCACCTGCCGTACCGCTCCGTCAAGCCGGTTTTGGAACGACAGCCGGTTTTGGAATGGGACGTTGGAAGGCCAACTTTGTGCGCGCTACAAAGACCGCGCGCTACGTACATTGTCGAGGCTCGTAGCGAGGG
>JBOGIN010001300.1:0-2720 GCA_050742275.1 Vicinamibacteraceae bacterium | reverse complement strand
GAGCAAGGCAACCGTGCGCCCGAGCGGAGGTGGAAGCGGCTGATCGCAGTCGACGGTCATCCTCGTTACAGGCAGCTCGGGGACATAGGTGACACTTTGGACCTCGAGTCGACTCGCGGAAGTACTGTCGTCGCCTTCCCAGCTCGTTGATGCGGCGGGACAGGACCGTCAACTCCATGGCGCCTCGCGGCGTACATGAAGAGCCTGGTTGTCTTAGGACTCCGGCTTCTTGCGTCGAAGCAGCTTGTCCAGCACGGACTTGGTGCGCCGCTCGAGCTCGTTGCGGATGGCGCGCTTGGCAGCCGCCGCTTCATCGATCATCACACGCGGCGACGCGACGGTTCCCGTAATCGTCGCCGGTAGCACCACCCGGTTACCCTCACGCGTGTATCGCACGAGGTCGCGTCCTGCCTGCGCTGACAGCTCTTCCGACAGCAGGAGGTTCGCTCGCACGTCGAGCGTGCCACCCGCGGTGGTAAGGCTGCCAGCGCCGGTCATGTCGACGTCGCGCGATTCAAACGCCAGATTGTCGGTTTGGATTACGCCCTGATCGATCGCGAGCGTGGCGGCGATGCGCTCGAAGGCCTCGCCGCCTCCTGCTGGAGGCGCACCCTTTGGACGACCAAAGAACAGCACCACCGGACGCACGAGGTCGAGACCGGGCATGCGCCCCTTCACGATCGCAACATCGGCGGTGCCTCGTGCCACCTGGAGCGCAGAGGCCGGGTCCAGCCCGCGGCCGCTGACCTTCGTGCGTCCGTTCAGCCTGCCCGTGATGGCGCTCGGCTGGCCGGCGAAGGCGGCGAGCTTCTGAACGTCGATGTCGTTGAGCGTGCCGGCGACGCGCAGCTCCGGTGGTGAGCCGAGACCGATCGAAATCGCGCCCTCGACGCCACCGTCGAAGAGTCGCAGCGCCAGCGGCGACAGCCTGACGCGCTCCGGTGTGACGGCAATCGTCGTCTCCAGGTCGGTGAACGTCATCCCGGCAAAGCGGCCGTTCTTTGCGCGTACCTTGGCGCCGAGGTCGATCGTCATCGGTTTTCCACGCGCCGGGGCCCTTGCGCCGGACGGCGGCCGGCCGGAGAATGCCGCCGCCAGCTCGAGAAGCCCATCGAGATCCAGCGGATCGGCGACGATGTCGAGGCGAGCGACAGGGCGCGTAAGGCTCTTCACGCTGCCGGTTGCTTCGAGCTGGGATCCCTCGCTGCGCGCGGACAGGCGAGCGATGTCGAGCCGGTCACCCGACAGTGACGATTCGACCGAGACGATGGCTCGACGCTTGCCGATCATGAGCTCGACATTGCGCAGCCCTATCGTTCGTACGCTGGCAATGGTGAATGCTGGTGGAGACGACCCTTTGGCTTGCGCTGAAGCCTCGGCGCTACCGAGTCTGTCCAACGTGGCGAGCAACTGGATCAAATCGACGCGGCTATCTTCGACAATGACTTCTGCATCCTCTACGCGGCGAGACAGGAGCGGCCAGAGGCCCGTCGAGAGCAGCGCACGCCGCAGCGTCACCTGGGTCGGCTCACCCACACGGACGTCTGCCAGCCTCAGTCCCGCCCGAGGCCAGAGTTGCACGCTTACCGCGCCGGCCTTCACCGGCATGCCGAGCGCGGCACTTGCTTGCGCCTCGATGGCCGACCGCACGCTGTCAGGGCTGAGGAGCAGGCGCACGGCAATGAACAGTCCAATGCCGGCCAAGACGAAAAGCGCGACCGCAACGAGAGCAATCTTCTTCATCGGATGACAGCTCTAGAATGTTACGCTCATCTGCACAGCGGACGGCGCCAGTGTACGAGGAGATGAGAATCTTGAAAAGTGCATACGGCCTGGACATCCCGCAAAATCTCGAAGAGGCGTGCGCCGACCCCCGCCGCCTCGCGCTCGTCGTTTACGACATGCAGGTGGGCATCCTGCGGCAGCTCGAGCACGGCGGGGAAGTCACCGCGAAGGTGGGAGAAGTGCTCGAGGCGGCCCGACGAGCCGGAGTCCGCGTGTTTTTCATGCGGCACATGTCGCTGCCAAAGGAGCTGATGGGCGTCTTCCAGTTTCGCATGGCCATGGCGTGGCAGCGGGTGAGCGAGCCGGATGACGTGAGCCCGTGGTTCCTCCGCGACACACCAGGATTCCAGCTTACGCCCGAGCTGCAACCGCTGCCATCGGAGGCAGTCTTCGACAAGATCACGATGTCCGCCTTCGAGGGCACGCCGCTGGATATTGCGCTGCGCGACTGTGGCGTGAACGCCTTCATCATCGTCGGCGTGGCCACCGAGATTGGCATCGAGCCAACCGTCCGGCACGGTGCGGATCTCGGATACATTCCCATTGTGGTTGCCGATGCCTGCGGCGCCGGCCATCGAGAGGCCGGGGAGCGCGCATTCGCGAGCCTGCATTACGTGGGTGACGCTATTCTGACCGACGTTGCCGGCATCGGCGCGGCCTTGCGTCGACATGATCCCCGGCCGGCCTAGAGCGCAATGCTATTCACCGCGCCGTTTCGCACGTAGCGCGCGGGCTTCAGCCCGCGCGTCGCGGGACCTAACGAGTGTGAGAAGAAATCACCGTCCGTCGTAGCGCGGGGTCTTCAGACCCCCGCGCCTGCGCGGCCTAAAGAGCCTGCTCAGAAAAAGGCGCTCGGATCAGCTACGCGGCTGATTCGACGAGTAGCACGTCATAGCCCAGTTGTTTGAGTTGCCGCACATGTCGACGGATGGTCC
>JBOGIN010001299.1:0-6399 GCA_050742275.1 Vicinamibacteraceae bacterium | reverse complement strand
CGTCCCAGGTCTGCTGTCTCCGGTTTCCTGTTTCCCCGTTTCGTGAGCCCGCTTCCGCTCATCCACGCCCAGCAACCCTGCTTCCGGTTCCCTGTTTCCCGTTTCCGGTTTCCGGTTTCCTGATTCTGCTAGACTTGAAATCGCCGCCTTCCCAGCGGCGGTTCCGGTCGGCGCCTGCCGCCCGCTTGCCGACTCGGATTGGATCCAAGAACCTCGGGGCAGGATCACACCGTACTCGATGGCCAGCACGAGCGCCTACACAGCCAAAGACATCACGGTTCTCGAAGGCCTGGAGCCGGTTCGCAAGCGTCCGGGGATGTTCATCGGGGGCGTTGGCCCCGCCGGCCTGCATCACCTCGCGTGGGAGGTGCTCGACAACGCGATAGACGAGGCGATGAACGGCCACGCGTCGAGCATCCTGGTGGCGCTCCACGAGGATGGCTCGACGCTCACCGTGAGCGATGACGGCCGTGGCATTCCGGTCGACCCGCACCCGAAGACCAAGAAGAGCGCGCTCGAGGTGATCTTCACGACGCTGCATGCCGGCGGCAAGTTCGAGCACGATACCTACAAGACGGCGGGCGGTCTGCACGGCGTGGGCGCCAGCGTGGTGAACGCGTTGTCGAAGGAGCTGGTGGCCAGCGTCAAGCGGGATGGCGCGATCTGGGAGCAACGCTTCAAACAGGGCAAGCCGGTGGCGCCCCTCAAGAAGGGTGGGGCGGCGCGTGGCACCGGGACCACCGTGACCTTCCATCCCGACCCGGTCATCTTCCCCAAGGTGGAGTTCGACGCCGACACGATCCTGCATCGGCTCGAGGTGGCGAGCTATCTGCACCGCGGCCTCAAGCTGACGTTCGAGAACCGCGGCACGGGCGACAAACGGGTGTTCGCGCACGAGCAGGGGCTCGTCGATTACCTCCAGAAGATTCTGGTGGAGCGCAACGTCACGCGCATCCACGAGGCGCCATTCGTGCTCGCTCGCGACAATGGCCTCCGGTTGGATCTCGTGCTCCAATGGAGCGAGTCGACAGACGAGGAGCTGCGCAGCTACGTCAACGGCATTCCGACGGGATCGGGCGGGACGCACGAGAACGGGTTGCGCGCCGCGATCGGCAAGGCCGTACGAAACTTCATCGAGACCCACGGTCTCTGGCCCAAGGGCGTCACCATCCAGGCCGAGGATATTCGTGAGGGGCTGGTCGGCATTCTCAGCGTCTTCATCCCGGACCCGCAGTTTCAAGGCCAGACCAAGGATCGCCTGAACAACCCCGAGGTGCTCTCTGCCGTCGACTCGCTCGTCCGTCCGGCGCTCGAGCATTGGCTCAATCACAACCTCTCGGTGGCCGAGGCCATCGTCGCGCGCATCATTCTGGCGGCGCGGGCGCGTGAGGCCAGCCGCGCCGCGCAGCAGGAAGTTACCCGTAAGAGCGCCACCTCGAGCGGCCGGCTGACGCTGCCTGGAAAGCTCAGCGACTGCACCACCACGAATCGTGAGCAGAGCGAGCTGTTCATTGTCGAGGGCGATTCCGCCGGCGGGTCCGCCAAGCAGGGCCGCGATCGCGCGCGGCAGGCGATCCTGCCCTTGAAGGGCAAGGTGCTGAATACGGAGAGCGCGTCGCTGGCCAAGGTGCTCGAGAACAAGGAGCTCGCGGATCTCGTCACCGCGCTCGGCTGTGGGCTCGGTAAGTCGTTCGAGCTGTCCAAGCTTCGCTACAACCGCATCATCATCCTTGCGGACGCCGACGCGGACGGCCATCACATCTCGACGTTGCTTCTCACGTTCATCTACCGGCACCTGCCGGAGCTGATTCGTCGCGGCAAAGTGTTTCTCGCGCAGCCACCCCTCTATCGCATCGATGCGGGCAAGGACACCTACTGGGCGCTGGACGAAGCGCAGAAGGCGCGGTTGCTCGCCCAGCATGGGAACGGCCGCGGCAAGGTGGAGATCACGCGCTTCAAGGGCCTCGGCGAGATGATGCCCAAGGTGCTCTGGGAAACCACGCTCAACCCGAAGACCCGCCGGCTCCTGCGCGTGGAGATTGCCGACGAGATCCTCACCGATCGGGTCATCAACGAGCTCATGGGCCGTGATGCGTCGGCGCGATTCCGGTTCATCATGGACCGCGCTGAAGAAGCCCAGGAGCTGGACGTCTAGTCCTCGCGCGGCACCCGGATTGGGTCGATACGGCTTGCGCGACGGGCAGGCAGGTAGCTTGCGAACAGCGCGGCGAGGAACACGACACCTGCCGCGACGGGCACCGCGCGACTGTCGGCGGGCGCGACGTCCGCGACGTGGGCCTCGAGCAGCTGCGACACCAACGCTCCTCCTACGAACCCAGCTAAGAGTCCCACAAGGACGGGCGCAAAGGCAGACCGCACGACCAGCCAGCGAACTCCACGCGGATCGGCGCCGAGCGCGATTCGAACGCCGACCTCATGCACACGCAGCGTCACGGCGTGCGAAACGACGCCGAAGACTCCAATGGCGAGGAGTAACAGTCCCACGACGCCGCACGTCGTGAGCACGAGTGTCTCGAAACGGGGCTCACGAAGCTCCATCTCTGCAAGTAGCTCGTCAAGCGAGCGAATGCTCATCCTCACCTGCGGGTCGACCTGTCGCAGCGCGGCGCCGATCGCACCGCGGACCTCTGGTTCGTCCTGGCTGACCCGAATGACGATATCCATGCGCCCAGACCAGTCGGGCGGAAACGGTTCGTAGATGATCGGCTCACGCACGAGATAAGATCGGCGCGAGTCTGACACGACTCCCACTACGGACCGCAGCGTGCTGTCATCATCGTGTGTGAGTGTGCGACCGAGCGGGTCGCTTTCCTTGAACAGCATCCGAACGGTGTGTTCGTCCAGGATCATTGCAGACTGGTCGCCTCGAGCCTCGCGATCAGTGAAGCCGCGGCCTCGTACGATTGGCAAACTCATGACCTTGAAGTAATGTGGCGTTACGTAGAACACGTGAGGCCGATCGCCTGCTGCGGTCGCGGGCATCTCAATCGTTGCTTCGCCAGCCCTCCTTGCAAAGACGGGCAGTATACTCGCGCCTGCAACCGCCCGCACACGCGGCACCTGTTGCAACTGATCCAGCATTGCTTCAGTCCATTGCTTGCGCAACGGACCGTCCGGGACGCGCGCAGGGTGAGGCCATGCGAGGACAACGAGCACGCCGTCGCGATCGAATCCGAGCGGAATCGATGCCAAGCGCCAATAGCTCGTCACCATCAACCCCGCTCCGGCAAGCGCCGTCAGCCCAAGCGCAATCTGTATGGTCACGAGCATCGCTGCGCTTCTGGCATGCGCGCGCGTTGCGGAGCTTCCCCGTGCTGACCGCGGTGCGACGGCAAGATTGGGACGTGAATTCCGGACCGCTGGAAGGGCACCAAAGACGACCGCGGCAGCAATCGAGAGCGCTGCAGTGAAGACGAAGAGCCGCAGGTCCGGTCCGCTCGGGCTGAAGGCGTAGGCGCGATCCGGCACGAGGCTCGCGATCGCATCATACGTGTTCACAGTCACGAGGAAGGCCAGGGCTCCGCCGCTGGCAGAGAGCCAGAGTCCTTCGGCGGCGAGCGTTGATGCGAGCCGCCACCGGCTTGCACCGAGTGCCTGCCTAATGGCTAACTCTCCTGTTCGCTCGAGACCCCGAGCCAGTAGAAGATGCGCCACATTTGCACACGCAATGAGCAGTACCAGCCCGGCGGCTACAGGGAAGATCGCGAGCTTCGGTCGAAGGTCGCCGAAGAGTGCCGTACGGATTGGTGTCAGCGCGTAGCGAATACTCGGCCCGGCCCCCGACGGCACATCCACCGCCGCGGCAGCGGCAAGGGCGTTGATTTCCGCTTCTCCTTGCTCGCGTGTGTAGCCGCGCCTCAACCGAATCAGTGGCTCGACCTCTCCGACCCACGGTGACCGCGAAGGGCGTGCGACCGCGACCGGCTTCGCCTTCAGCGCATCGACCGTAGCATGCCCCTGGACGGGATGATGGTAGCCCTGCGGCAGCACACCTACGACGAGGTGCGGAACCGCTAGCGCGTCGTCAGTATCCAGTCTAACGGTCTGACCGATGATGTCGGGGCGTCCTCCGAAACGTGCTCGCCATGTGCGGTGGCTGATTAGAAGCTCGATCGCGCTTTCGTGTGTCGGATCCCGTGTGAACCCCCGACCTGCGACGAGCGGAGGCACCCCGAGCACCTCCAGAAAGTTTCGGGAAACCTCGGCGATAACGAGAGGCTCGGCACCGGACGCGTTGGATGGAAGGAGATCGCTTCCCCCGTCCGTGGTAGCAATGCCAACCAGCTGTCGCTGGCCCCGTTGAATTGCTTCGACCACGGCGCCCGGAACCATGCCGAAGCGCTTGCCGGTCTGTGAGTCTACCGGATTCAGCTTGTAGAGCTGCTCGGCCTCCTCGTATGGCAGAGACCTGAACAGCACCTGGTCGACGAAGGTGAACACTGTCGCGTTAGCGCCGATGCCTAATGTGAGAGCCAGAACGGCAACGACAGCAAAGGCCGGTCGGGCTCTAAAGACGCGGCGCGCCTCGCAAAGGTCGGTCAGCAGTGACATAGCTTCGCGGCGTGTGGCAGCAAGGCTCGTGCCAGGATGAACTTATTATTCTACGCGTCTAATCGATCAGCGCCGCGGGCTGAAGGCGCCCCTCAACTGTTCGTAGATGCATCATTGGTGTTCGCTCACGGACGTCGGGCATGTGTCCGGCGTGCGCGACCGCCAGCCCTGCCCGGCTGCCTGGAGCTTTGCATCGAGCGCACCGACGAGTACGATTCCAGCTATACGCTTCGCGTACAATAAAGAATTTGCGTGGGTTCGATTATGAGCGGATGGCAGGACTTCCAGGGATTGAACGCCGGATACGTCGCCGAGCTCTACGAGCGCTTCAGCCGCGACCCTGAATCGGTCGATCCCGAGACGCGTGAGTTCTTTCAGACCTGGGCGCCACCGTCGGAGCTGACGGCTCCCCCAACCGGAGCCGAGACCGCTGCCGCGCCGCTCGAAAACCTGGGCGCGGTCGTCGGCCTGGTCAACTTGACGGAATGCATCCGCCGGTACGGTCACCTCGCCGCCCAGCTGGACCCTCTGGGCGCACGACCAATCGGCGATCCGTCGCTGGCCCCGGAAGCCCATGGCCTCACCGAGGAGATGTTGCGGCGACTGCCCGCGACGCTCGTCGGCGGTCCCTTGGCGGAAGGCAAGACGACCGCCGCGGACGCCATCGCGGCCCTGCGGCGTGTGTACTGCTCGAAGACCGGCTATGACTATGCGCACGTTTTCGTGCCGGAAGAGCGCGAGTGGCTGCGCATGGCGGCCGAGACCGGCCGGTTTCGGCCGCCGCATGCGGCAGTAGACGAAGAGCGTTTGCTCGATCGCCTCACCGAGGTCGAGGTGTTCGAGCGCTTCCTGCATCGGACGTTTCCCGGCAAGACGCGCTTTTCAATCGAGGGTCTGGACGTCCTCATTCCGATGCTCGACGAGATCGTGACCGGCGCCGCGCGCAACGGGTTGTCGCACGTGCTCGTCGGCATGGCGCACCGCGGGCGTTTGAACGTGCTCGCGCACATCCTGCGCAAGCCGTACGCGCAGATCCTGGCTGAATTCAAAGAGCCGGTCCAGCGGCGCGACGGCTTTCGCATCGACCTGGGCTGGACGGGGGACGTGAAGTACCACGCCGGCGCGGCGAGCACGGTCGAAGGCGGCCTGGCGGTCTCGATGGCGCCCAACCCGAGCCATCTCGAGTTCGTCGACCCGGTGGCCTGTGGCATGGCGCGCGCCGCAGGCACGCTCGTGGATCAGGCAGGCGCACCACGGTTCGATCCAGGCCGCACGCTGCCGCTGCTCATCCACGGAGATGTGGCGTTCCCAGGACAGGGGATCGTGGCCGAGACCTTGAATCTCTCACGGCTCCGCGGCTACACGGTTGGCGGCACCATCCACGTGATCGTCAACAATCAACTCGGATTCACGGCGCCGCCGGAACAGTCGTACAGCACGTCGTACGCCAGCGGCCTCGCGCGCGGTTTCAAGATCCCCATCGTCCACGTGAATGCAGATGATCCCGTCGCGTGCCTCGCGGCGGCGCGCCTGGCCTGGGCGTACCTGGAGCGCTTCAAGCGCGACGTCCTGATCGACTTGGTGGGCTACCGGCGCTACGGACACAACGAGGGCGACGAGCCGTCGTTTACACAGCCCCTCATGTATCAGAAGGTCGCTGCGCATCCAACAGTGCGCGAGATCTGGGCGAAGCGGGTTGTCGAGCAGGGCGCCGCGCCGGCGCTGCCAGACCAGCTGGTCAAACAGCGCTTGCAGCACCTCGAGCAGGTCCTCGAGTCGCTGCGTCCCGAAGACTATCGACCGGCGCCACCGGAGCCGCCGCCACCT
>JBOGIN010001298.1:0-11047 GCA_050742275.1 Vicinamibacteraceae bacterium | reverse complement strand
GTATATGCGCTGGTATGGCGACCTCATGTGGCTGTTCATACCGATCCAGGACAAGCTCGACGCCTTCCTGCGGGACTTCGAGAAATACCCGCATCAAGGTGGCGCCCCTATTAGTCCCGGGGGGATCAATTACCAGGCCCTGGCGATGCGGGATGCGCTTCGCAGGCTCAAGGAGATGGAAGCGCTCTTCCGGCCGCGCTAAGTGTCCCTCATCTCCGATCGCCGGGCATTCCGGTGAACGGTTTCGAGTGTTTCGGCGCGAATGTCGCCGGCACCGCAGTGGCAGGAGTCGACCATGACGACGAGGACGCTTCTCTCCCGCCGCAGGGCGCTCAAAACTCTCGCCGCCGGAGCGGGCGGCTTCACGTTCCTGCCGTGGCTCTCCGACGAAGGCCTGGCCGTGTTCGTCGAGATCCAGAGTGCGAAAGCACTGCCCAGGCTGAAGGCGATGACGGCTGCGCAGTACGCGACGACGGAAGCGCTCGTGGAGGCCATCATTCCTACCGACGAGCGCTCGCCCGGGGCGAAGGAGGCGCGGGTCGCCGACTATCTCGACCTGCTGCTCAGCGAGGCGCGGCCCCCCTTGAAGCAGGAATGGCTCGACGGGCTAGCCGCACTGGAGGCTGAAGCGACCTCGCGGTTCGGAACGCCCTTCCTCCGGCTCGAGGCCGCTCAGGCGGAGGCGCTCTTGACCGACATTAGTGCTTACGAGTGGGCCAAGCCCAAGCCGGCGGCCCCGAATGCAGCCGTCGACCTCAGCCGCAACGAGCAGCCAAAGGAGACGCCTCGATTCATGGAGGACATCTTCGGCGAGGTTTCCATTGTCGATCCCGCCGCGCAGAGGCCACCGCTGGAAGCGTTCTTCGCCCTCACCAAGGAAGCCACGATTCGCGGCTACTACACATCTGAGATCGGGATTCACAAGGAGCTGCGCTACAAGGGGAACAAGTTCCTTGTCGAGTTCGTCGGTTGCCAGACCCAGGACAAGAAGGATTGCCCGTACTGCGGGCAGAAGGCAAAGGGCTCACATGCCGGTTGACCTGACTCTTGATCTCAATCTTGCGGCCATCACCGACGAGTCAAGGCGCCTCGCAGCGTCGATTACGCCCGACACAGGCCGCTGGGACGTGATCGTCGTGGGCAGCGGCGCGGCGGGCGGCATGGCCGCCTTCCAGCTCGCCACTGCCGGAGTCAAGGTCCTCCTGTTGGAGGCGGGCCGCATGCTCGACCATCGCAAGGAGTACCGCACGATGGAGTGGCCTTATGCCTCTCCTCGCCGCGAACGCTTGCCGCCGGACCACCGCGCCATTTCGGTGCCCGAGTACACGTTCGTCGATCGACCCTACGGCAATGACCCCTCCCTGGCGAAATACAAGAAGGTCGTCTCTGCCGTGGCCGACACATTCACGCGGAACTGGGTAGTCAACGAGAAGGAACATCCGACGACCGGAACCACATACTCCTGGGTGCGGGCGCGCGTCCTCGGGGGCAAGACGAACCTCTGGGGGCGCAGCGCCCTGCGCTACGGCCCCAGGCAGTTCAAGGCGGCCAGCCTCGACGGCTTCGACGTGGACTGGCCCGTCTCGTACGAGGACGTGGCGCCGTACTACGACAAGGTGGATGTGCTCCTGGGTTGTTCGGGGACGAAGGAAGGCCTGGTGCAGGTACCGGACGGCGTGTTCCAGCGGCCGAGCAAGCTCAACTGCGTCGAGGTGCACTTCCAGCGGGCGGTAGAGAAGATGGGCCGCCGCTACATCCCCGGGCGCGCGGGTGTGACCACGGACGGGCTCCTCAACAGCAAGTACCGCTCTCGCTGCCTGGGCCGCGGCCGGTGCTCACGTGGGTGCGACATCGGCGCCGCGTTTCACTCGCCGACGGCTCTTATCTATCCCGCACGCGACACCGGGAACCTGACGCTCCGTCCGTACTCGGTCGTCTCGGAGGTTTTCCTGGACGAGGCCACCGGCCGCGCCGGAGGAGTGCGCGTGATCGACGCCAACACGCACGCCGTGATGGACTTCAAGGCGCGTGTGGTCGTGCTCGGTGCGGGCACCCTCGATAGCACCCGCATTCTGCTCAATTCCAAGTCCTCCCGCTATCCCAATGGTCTCGGTAACTCTTCTGGCCTTCTGGGCTGTTACCTGAGCGACCACCTGATGGGACCCCACGCGAGCGGCTTCATCCCGGTGCGCATCGGGTCTGAAGCCACCCTGGACGACGGCCGGCCGGTCTCACCGTATGTTCCGCAGTTTCGGAACGTGACCGACAAGCATCCGGACTTCATCCGCGGCTACCACTTTCAAGGTGGCGGCGGCGCCTTGGAGTACCCGGTCAGCGCACACGGCCTCCCGGGTTTCGGCAAGAGCTTCAAGTCGTCCGTCCGCAAGTACTATCCAGCGCGGTTCGGCATTGGCGGCTTCGGCGACGTGCTGCCCCGGAAGGAGAGTCGCGTGTCGCTGGACGCGGAGATCAAGGACGCCTGGGGAATCCCGGTGCTGCGCTTCACCTATCGGTACAGTGACAACGAGATGAAGATGGCGAAAGACATGGCCGACACCGCGCGGGAGATGCTCGAAGCGGCAGGGGCGGAGAGCATCAGTGTGAACGGCGAGATGCTTCCGCCGGGTTGGTCGATCCACGAGATCGGCACCGCGCGCATGGGGAACGACCCGAAGGCGTCAGTTACGGACCGCTTCTGTCGTCTCCACGACGTGCCCAACGTGTATCTGGCCGATGCCGCGCCCTTCGTCTCCGGCGGGACGCAGAACACGACGTGGTCCATCCTGGCCATGTGCTGGCGGACGATGGACTACCTGAAAGAGCAGATGCGAACCGGCGAGGCCTGAACGGCCAAACTATGCAGAGCGAGAGGCGGAACCGGCAGTACGACGTCTGCATCGTGGGCTCCGGCGCAGGCGGCGGCATGGCCGCCAAGGTGCTCACCGAAGGTGGCGCCCGGGTCGTCCTCCTCGAGGCCGGTCCCATGTGGGATGCCGCGAAGGACGGCGCGATGTTCACCTGGAGCTACTCAACGTCCCGACGCGGCGCGGGATCCCGTAAGAAGCCGTTCGGCGAGTTCGATGGCTGTCTCGGCGGCTGGGACATCGAGGGCGAGCCCTACACCGTGGCGGACGGCCAGCGCTTCCAGTGGTTTCGCGCCCGGATGCTGGGCGGCCGCACCAACCACTGGGGACGGATCTCGCTGCGGTGTGGGCCGTGGGACTTCAAGGGCCGGAGCCGTGATGGTGTTGGCGACGACTGGCCCATCACGTACGACGACATCAAGCCCTACTACGACAAGCTCGACGAGATGGTCGGCATCTTCGGGACCAACGAGGGCCTTCCCAACGAGCCCGACGGCATCTTCCAGCCGCCACCCGCGCCGCGGGCTTACGAGTGGCTGATGAAAAAGAGCTGCGACACGCTCGGCATCACGTGCATCCCGTCACGGCTCTCAGTCCTCACCCGGCCTCTCAACGGGCGGCCGGCCTGCCACTACTGCGGACAGTGCGGACGGGGCTGTGCGACGAGCTCCAACTTCTCGACGCCCTCCGTGCTGCTGCCGCCCGCGCTCGCCACCGGACGCCTCGACATCAGGACCGGCGCCATGGCCCGCGAGGTACTCACGAACGACGAGGGACTGGTCATCGGGGTTTCCTATATCGACACCGCCACAGGCCGCGACGAGCAGGTGCGGGCGAGCATCGTCGTCCTCGCCGCGAGCGCGTGCGAAACCGCGCGCCTCCTCCTGAACTCGAAATCGACGCGACACCGCGGCGGCCTGGCAAACTCGAGCGGCGCCGTGGGCCGATACCTCACCGACACCACGGGCACCACGGTCCAAGGCCAGGTCCCGGCCCTCGAATCTCTGCCGCCGTACAACGAGGACGGCGTCGGCGGCATGCACGTCTACGTGCCGCGGTGGCTCTATGGCCGGACACTGAGCTTCCCTCGCGGCTACCACATCGAGCCGTGGGGCGGCCGCGACATGCCCGGCTATGGGTTCATGGACGGCATCCATCGCATCCAGGGCGGCGGCTACGGCAAGAAGCTGAAGGACGACTATCGTCGCCTGTACGGCTCGATAGTCGAGCTGTCCGGCCGGGGCGAGATGGTTCCCAACAGAGACAGTTACTGCGAGCTGGACCCGTCGGTGGTCGACCGCTGGGGGATCCCGGTCTTGCGCTTCCACTGGAGGTGGTCGGATGACGAGCTGAACCAGGCCCGCCACATGGTGGAGACGTCCGCGGAGATTATCGACGCGATGGGCGGGCGCGTCCTTGGCACGCTCCCAGGGCGCGAACAAGAGTTCGGGCTCAAGCTGGGTGGCGAGATCATCCACGAAGCGGGCACGGTGCGTATGGGCGCGAGCCGGCGCACATCCGTGCTCAACGAGTGGTGCCAAGCCCATGATTGCAAGAACCTCTTCGTGGCCGACAGCGGCCCATTCGTGAGCAACCCGCACAAGAATATGACCTGGACGATCCTCGCCCTCTCCATGCGGACGAGCGAGCACATCGTCGAGGAGCGCAGGAAGGGGAATCTCTGATGACCGGCCCGATTTGCCGTCGGTCCGCGCTTCGTCTCATCGGTGTCGCGCCCCTGGTCGCCGCCTTCACGCTCAGCCCGCGCGAAGCGGCTGCCGCCGCCGAGCAGGCCTCGCGCGTGGTGAAGGCCGCAGCCAGGGGCCAGGCCTACACGCCGAAGTTCTTCAACCCGCACGAGTGGAAGACCGTGCGCGTTCTGGTCGACATGATCATCCCCGCCGACGAGCGCTCGGGCAGCGCGACCGACGCTGGCGTGCCAGAGTTCATGGACTACCTGATGAACGATCCCACCGACAGCGACCTATCGCGCGAGGCGCGCCAGAACGCCATGCGGGGCGGCCTGGCGTGGATCAACTCCGCCTGCGCGCGGCGCTTCGGCCGCAGCTTCGTCGAGTGTTCGGAGGTGGAGCGGACGGCGCTGCTGGATGAGATCGCGTACTCCAAGGACGAGGGAGAGGCCCAGAGGCGCGAGCCCACCGACCTGCCCTTCCTCGTCACGCCAGGCTCTTCGTTCTTTAACTCGTTCCGCGACCTGACCGCGTCCGGGTTCTGGTCGAGCAAGATGGGCGTCGAGGACCTGCAGTACAAGGGCAATACCTTCACGGCGGAGTGGAAGGGGCCGCCGCCGGACGTGCTGGTGAAGCTGGGCCTAACGGAGAAGTAGACATGGAGTCGCCGCGATGACGCGGAACGTTCAGTCCGCAAGCACCTTGACAACCTCCGGCGACCATCATCGACATCGCACCGACGCGCTCCATCTGTCTGGTATCGAGCCGCCGTCGTGCATGGACGGCCGGCCCCTCGCGGATCTCCAATGAAACGAAGCACACTGAGGATCGCGTGTGTCGTCGTCGCCCTCTCGTTGGTGGCGACACCAGCCTGTGTCCGCCGACACGAGGCGATCGGCCGGCGCGTGATCGTGCTGGGGTTCGATGGATTGGATTACGGGTTGACCCGCGACCTCATGGCTCGAGGCCGCATGCCCAATGTCTCCCGGCTCGCCGCAACCGGTACGTTCACAGCGCTCGGCACCTCCATTCCGCCGCAGAGTCCCGTTGCCTGGTCAAGCTTCATCACCGGCCTGGACCCCGGAGGTCACGGCATCTTCGATTTCGTGCACCGTGATCCAAAGACGATGGTGCCGTACCTGTCGACGACGCGGACGGAAGCGAGCAAGCGATCGATCGGGATCGGCAAATGGCAGATTCCTCTGTCCAGCGGCAAGGTGGAACTGCTGCGACGCGGGCGTCCGTTCTGGCATGTCCTCGAGGAGCACGGCATCGCCACGACCGTGATTCGGATGCCCGCGAATTTTCCCCCGTCCGGACAAGCGAGTCGCGAGTTGAGCGGGATGGGCACGCCCGATCTGCTTGGGACGTACGGCATCTTTTCCTTCTATACCTCCGGTCCGCTGCCCGCGGCCGGCGCGATTCTCGCGGGTGGCGTCGTCCATCAAATCGACATCGATGAAGGCGTCGTGCGCGCCACGCTCGAGGGACCCGACAACCCGTTTCTCCGGCGGCCGGCCAAAGTGCAGGCGCCCTTCACGGCGTACATCGACGCGGCGCGCAAGTACGTGAAGCTCGTCGTCAGCCGGGAAGAGCGTTTGCTTCGCGTCGGCGAGTGGAGCGACTGGGTTCCCATCGAGTTCGCGCTCGTGCCCTCCCAGCGCCTTCACGCCGAGGCTCGCTTCTACCTGAAGCAGCTTGATCCGGACTTCAAGCTGTACGTCAGTCCGTTGAACCTCGATCCGCTGGCACCTGCGCTCCCCATTTCCTCGCCGCCTACCTACGCTGGCGACCTGGCGCGGGCGACTGGCCGCTTCTATACGCAGGGGATGCCGGAAGACACGAAGAGCCTGAAGACGGGCATGCTCTCCGTCTCGGAGTTCCTGACGCAGGCGCGCATCGCCGGCGAGGAGAACGCGCAGCAGTACCACTACGTGCTCGATCGATTCGACGACGGGTTCCTGTTCTATTACTTCGGGAACGTGGACCAGGTGTCGCACATGATGTGGCGGTCAATGGATCCGCAACATCCTGCGTACGATGCCGCCGCGGACTCGCCGTACCGTTCTGTGGTCGAGGACCTGTACGTGCGCCTCGACCGCATCGTGGGCGACACGGTGAAGCAACTGACTGGCAGAGACCTGCTCGTCGTCATGTCCGACCATGGGTTTACCTCGTGGCGACGCGCCTTCAACCTGAATAGCTGGTTGAGAGACAACGGGTACCTCGCCGTGCGCGGCGCGCGCGGCGCCGACAACAGCCGCTATTTCGCGAACGTGCACTGGAGGAGCACGCGCGCGTACGGCCTCGGCCTCAACGGCCTGTACGTCAACCTCAAAGGCCGGGAGGCGTTTGGGGCGGTCGAACCCGCCGAGCGCGACCGATTGGTCTCCGAGATTGCCCGCAAGCTCCTGGGTACGATCGACCCGCGCACCGGCGCGCCTGCCATCACTAAGGTCTACCGGCGCGAGGACGTCTACACGCTCGCGGGGTTCGAGAGCATCACGCCGGATTTGATCGTCGGCTATGCGAAGGGTACGCGCAACTCCGACGAATCCGCGCTCGGAGGGTTGCCGGCCGATGTCATCACCGACAACGTGACGCCCTGGAGCGGTGACCACTGCATGGATCACGAAGCGGTGCCTGGGATTCTGCTCGCCAGCCGGCCGCTCACACAGCCAGCCTCGACGTTGCAGGCGCTGCCGGCCGCGATTCTCGCGGAATTCGACATCACTGGCTTTCCACGTCCACGGGAGGACTGACATGTTCGGGTCGGGCATCACGCTTGACAAAGCGCTGCTGCCAACGGCGAACGCGACGCCGATCTCGCGGGCTCCTTGTCGGTGGAGGAGTTCGTCATCCACGCATTCGAGAAGGAGACCGCGCAGCTCGAAGAGACCCGACGAGGCGGACTCACCAGACGAGATCAACGAGATGAAGAAAAAGCAGAAGGGGATGGGCTCCATCTCGTAGGGGACCCGATGACCGCGCTGAAATGGCTGCTGGCGCGCGGTTTCGACGGCGTGCTGCATCCCGTCGCATACCTGCCGCCGTTGGCGGGGCTGGCGTTCGTCTCGCTGGTGACGGCCGCCGCGATGCTCCTTGTGTTCAGGAGGACGTCGGATCAGCGGCAGCTTGCGGCGGTGAAGCGTGCGATGCAGGCGGTCTTCTTCGAGATTCGGCTCTTCAGCGACGACGTGCCCGCCCTGTTCCGCGCTCAGCTCGAGATGCTGCGGCACACCCTGACGTACCTGCGGTTATCGCTGGTACCGATGCTGTGGATGATCGTGCCGCTCACGCTGATCATCAGTCAGCTCGAATGCGTTTTCGCATACAGCGGCCTGAGCCCCGGAAGACCGGCGATCGTCAAAGCAACTCTGCGAGCCGGTGCCGCGCCACTTGCGACCGCAAGCGGCGGCGACAGCAACAGTGAACTGTCTCCGGGCCGGGTGGCGACGCTCCAAACGGCGCCCTCGATTCACGTTGCGACGCCGGCCGTGTGGTTCCCGGCAGCAGGGGAAGTGGTGTGGCGCCTCGTCCCCAAGATGTCTGGTGAGTACATGTTGCGCATCCGTGTGGGCGACCGGGTGTACGACAAGACGCTGCAGGTGTCGGACGCCGTGGTGAGACGATCACCGATGCGCGCGACCGGAGGCTTCCTGAACGAGCTCCTCAATGCCTCCGAGCCGGCGCTCCCAGAAGATGGCCCCGTGACCGCGATCACCGTCGCGTACCCGCGTCGTGAGATCCGGGTACTCGGCTGGACCGTGCATTGGTTGGTCGCGTACGCGGCCGCGTCGATCGGATTTGCCTTTGTGCTGAGACGGCCCTTTGGTGTGATCCTCTAGACAATGTGGAATGACCGGCTCGCGATCGTTATCGTCGTAGTGCCACGAAGCATTCGACATCGGTGGTGTAGGGTACCGGAATCGCGGGTTAACGCCTGCGCGGAGTCAAAGCCGCAACGAAGGGAGCCGGTCATGGGTGACGAATGGACGCTCACGGACGTCTGGCAGCCACCAGCAGGGTTGAAGCATAGAGAGGAGGCTCGGAGGCAGCCCCAGAACATCGCCAATCACCTCCGGTTGATGGCACACGTCTATGGGCGAACGAAAGACCCGCTCTCTTCCTCGTCGTGCCGCGACACTCGCTCGTCGCGGGGTTCGGCGAAGAAGCGGCAGACGTCACCTTCAGAACACGCTCGACCGGGCTGGTCTATAACTACCTGCGGTGGTTCCTGACGACACTCCAGGAAACGGGTAAACCCCAAGCGGACGCCCAGCTGGGCGTGCGGGCGAAGCAGGAGATCGCCGCGGCGGTGCCGCGGCGGCCCGACGAGCATGTCGGCCTCAGAGAAGCCATGAAAGGCGGTCTTGAATCCTTTACATTGCCAGACGCTCGCGCGGTCGCCGCCGAGCAACGACGACAAGGAGGATGCCAGCTATCTCGTCGCGGTCACCACCTCTGGAACATCGCGTTGCGCGGACCCGATGAGCGGCGGCCCTCCGTATCCTGGCGGTCACGGGCCCGCGTATTGATCTCGATAATTTCCAGCTTCCAATTTCACCCTGGATGACCTGTCGGCTTTCTTCGGACCAGTCGCTACTGGAGAATGGCGCTGAGCGGGTCGGTTAGTGGTTCTCCGTTCTTCGTCATGTCAGCGCGAGCCAGCAACGCCAGCGAGGGCCCTCCGTCACCGTCAGCTAGTGTCCTGACCGTGAAGAATGTGAAATAAATGGCGCGGCCCAGTCGTACTCGTCTACAAGGAGTCGAGCTTGCGTTTGGGACGCCCGAAAGTTGCGTTGATTCTGACAGACGACGAACGGGTGCGACTTGATTCGTTGGCCCATCGATCGCGGACGGCGCCGCACCTCGCGCGGCGCGCGCGGATCATTCTGGCGTGCGCAGCGGGGCACGACAACAAGGCGGTCGCGAAGCGGCTGCGGATGTCGCAGACGACGGTTTGCAAGTGGCGCGGACGGTTTGTCCGCGACCGGCTGGACGGGTTGTACGACGAGCCGCGTCCCGGCGCCCCCCGGCAGATCAGCGATGCGCAGATTGAGCACGTGATCGTGCGGACGCTGGAAGCGACGCCGCGGGCCGCGACGCACTGGAGCAGCCGCGGCCTGGCGAAAGCGACGGGCTTGGGGCGGACGACGATTCAACAGATCTGGCGCGCCTTTGGCCTGCAACCGCACCGCACCGAGACGTTCAAACTGTCTCTTGATCCCCTGCTCATCGACAAGGTCCGGGACATCGTGGGTCTCTACATGCAGCCGCCGACGCACGCCGTGGTGTTCTGTGTCGACGAGAAAGCGCAGATTCAGGCGCTGGATCGCACGCAGCCCGTGCTGCCGATGCGCCCCCGGCCAGGTCGAGCGGCGCACGCACGACTACCGGCGGCATGGGACGACCACGTTGTTTGCCGCGCTCAACGTGAAGACCAGTGAGTTGATCACCCAGTTTCATCAGCGCCACCGGTCGACCGAGTTCCGACAGTTCCTTGACGCGATTGAGGCCGCCGTGCCTCGGCACCTCGCCGTGCATCTGATCATGGACAACTACGGGACGCACAAGACGCCGCTGATCCGCCACTGGTTCGCGAAGCGGCCACGGTTTCACGTCCATTTCACCCCGACCTCTGGGTCGTGGCTCAATCTCGTCGAGCGCTGGTTCGCTGCGCTGACGAACAAACAACTGCGGCGCGGTGTTCACCGCAGTGTCGCCCAGCTGAAAGCGGCCCTCCGGGAGTTCATCGCGGCATCATGCCAAGGCGACTCCGTTCGTGTGGACCAAGACCGCTGACGAGATCCTCGCCAGCATCGCTCGTTTTGCTCAGCGGACACTCGACTCTCAGGCCGCGCCACTTATTGCGCGAACCACGCGGTCAGGACACTAGATGTTTCGCCTTGAACGCGGCCGGCGTCAAGTACCCGAGACTCGAATGCGGCCGGACTTCGTTGTAATGTCGCCGCCACCCTTCGATGCTGACCGTGGCGTCGGCGCGATTCCGAAACCGCTGCAGCGCCAGATGCCGGTCGCGGAACTTGCCGTTGAAGGATTCGTCGGCGCCGTTGTGCCAAGGTGTGCCGGGATCGATGTACGCCGTCTCGATCTGGGCGGTCTGCAGCCAGCGCCGGATCGCGGTGGCCACGAATTCGGGACCGTTGTCGGAACGCAGGGAGCGCGGCGCCGCATGCACGCTCACGAGTTGCGCCAGCACCTCGATCACGCGGCCGGAGCGAATGCCGCCAGCCACGTCGATCGCGAGGCATTCTCGCGTGAACTCGTCGATCACGGTCAGACACTTCAGCGGGCGGCCGTCCGCACACGTGTCGAAGACGAAGTCGTACGCCCAGACGTGATTGATCCCGGTGGCCGGCGTGGGCCGCGGCCGGCTGGTCGCCACGCGACGGCGTGGTCGTTTCTTCGGCACCTGCCGCCCCTCCTGGCGCCACAGGCGATACATCCGATCGGTGCCGAGCACATGGC
>JBOGIN010001297.1:0-6360 GCA_050742275.1 Vicinamibacteraceae bacterium | reverse complement strand
GGCGTGAGCTGTGCGAGGGTCGTGAAATTGCGATCCAAGAGCGGCACGTTCTCCACCGTGGCTCTGGCGACGGTGAACGATCGCTCGCCGCTCTGCGCCTGGATCAACGGGGCCTTCGCCCTGACCTCTACCTCCTCGTCCAGTCCTCCCACCGCGAGGGTCAGCGCCGGCACCACGACCCGGTCACCTGGGCTGACGACGATGCCGGGACGGCTCACGGTCTTGAAGCCCTGCAGTGCGACTTGTACGGTGTATGTATCGCCGGTGATGTTTGGTAAGACGTAGTCGCCGCTCTCGTTCGTGACCGCTTCACCCAAGGTCGTGTCACGCGTCTCGCTGATGAGCGTGACGGACGCACCGGGCACGGCAGCGCCCTGTGGATCCCGCACGCTTCCAGCAACCGTGGCCGTCGTCACCTGTGCGGAAACCGGCACGATCGTGACGCCGACGCCGAGCAACACGGTCGACGCCACTACCCTCATCCTGCCTCTCATACGGGCCCTCCTCCCAGGCACCACCCCAGCCGGTCACGCGCCCACCGTGTCCAGTCACGTGGTCAACGGGGCCGCCGTGCATCTGTAATCGGTATGGCCGGTCTTACCAGTTGACAGATTCTCCACATCAAGCGTGAGCGAGTCAACTGAGCGATGGGAGAGCTGGCTCGATCACGGCCGGTGCAGGCTGAGCGGATCCTCTACGCTGCGCTGCGCGAGCAGGTCGAGCGGACGGTCGAGATCGTCGCCGTAGGTTTGAAGCGCGACCTCGAGGTGGCCCGCCATGGCAGCACTCGCCGCCGCGCCATCTCGAGAGCGGATGGCGTCGAAGATCTCCTGGTGGTACGGAACGCCTTCCCGCGACACTCGCGCATCGCCCAGGCTGCGGAGAATCTGCTCGAAGATCAGCTTCGCGATCGAGCCGAACATCGTCTCGATGACAGGATTCCGCGAAGCGCGTGCAATGACGGTGTGAAAGGCGAGGTCGGCGCGGGCGCGTGTGATGAGATCCCGAGCGTCGTGCAACTCGCGCAGCGCCACCTCGAGCGCTCGAAGATCTGCGTCGGTGGCATTGCGAGCGGCGAGCATTGCCGTCTCCCGCTCGAGCATCAGCCTGGCCTGAATGAGATCCCGCGGGGTCGGCTTGTGCTGCCGGTAGAACACATCCAGCGGCCGCACGGCATCGGCCAGCTGCACGTTCCGCACGAAGGCGCCGCGGCCCGGCATGATTTGGATGAGGCCGCGCTCCTGCAGCGCTTGCAGCACTTCGCGGATCATTGGCCGGCTGACGCCGTACCGCGTGGCGAGTTGGCGCTCCGATTCCAACTTGGCGCCTGCGGGCGGCCGTCCGGAGAAGAGCTCCAGCTGGAGACGGGACGCGAGATTTTCCTTGGAGAGCGGACGCGTCCCGCTCTCATGCTCGTCCGCCGTATCAGTGATGCCGGACATGTTACATTCCCAACGGCCTGCGGCCGTGCCCCTTCACGTCATAATACGGTTACCGCAGCACCGCGCCGGGGTCAACTCCTTGCCGTGACCCGACGCCGGCTCGCGATTGCTCCCTAGCGACCCGCGCGCGCACGAGCATCGGAGAGCGGTAGCTCCAACACCGATACCGAGTGAGGTGGAAGTTCAACTGTGAACCGCGAACCGCTCCGCACCGACGTCGTGCGAACGGTCACGGCGTTCGGCGTCCGGAAGCTGTTGGCGGCCTCCAGTGAATCACCAGTCACCGTCTGCATCGTGCCAGTCGCGCCAACCATCGCCCCGTCCACTGTTACCGTCGTCTTCAGCCCACGGTCGCGGCTGGCATTGACCGCTCGCACGAACAGCCGCCGGCCGTCCTTGGATCGGCTGGCCACGACATCGAGCACCGGAATGTCCGCGCCCTCCACCGAGCTGTCGAACGTGGGCGACGAGACGCGCGCCGCAAGCCGTTCGCCTCCGAGGGTCTCGTTGTAGAGGCGAATGACGAGGTACGTCGGCGTCACGAACACGTCGTGTCGGCTGGCTTGGATGATCCCGCCCGACCAGCCGTTGACGAGATCCGAGACGGCGGTCATCTCGACGATGTCTCCCGAGCGCTCGAACACGTTCATGAGCCGCGCGGCGTACAGTGCCGACTCCATGGAGTGCTGCCGCGGCACGGGCAGCGACGTGTTCCATTCGTTGACGATCAGCCGGATGTCGCGTCCTGGCGCGAGCTCGGCAATCGCGCGCGCCACGTCGCGGTAGAACCGCTCGTAGACCAGCGGCCTGGCCATCAAATTCGCGTACTCGCGCTCGACATCGCGCAGGCCATAGTAGTGGTGGATTGCCAGGTAGTCGATCGCGGCGCCAGCGTGACGAAGAATCGTGCGGTTCCACGCCATGTCGTTGTCGCCCACGGCAATGAAGCGCAGCGCTGGATCCACCGCCCGCATCGCTTCTCGGTACCGCAGGTAGTTCCGCGCGTACGTGTCGGCGTCGCTGTGGCCCCGCACCCAGTCTCCCCAGATCTCGTTGCCGATCTCCCAGGTCTTCACGCCGAACGGCTCGGGGCTCCCGTGTTGGGCGCGCAGCCCGCCATACTTCGTTGTCTTGTCGCCGTTGGCGTACTCGACCCAGGCGGCAGCTTCCTCGGCGGTCGCCCCGCGTCCTTCGACATTGACGACGAGATGCGGCTCGGCGCCGAGGTTGCGGCAGAAGCGGACGAGCTCCCGCGTCCCGAAGTCGCTTGGCTCCCGCTCGTTCCGCCAGGACAGATTGATCCACTCGGGCCGCTCGTCGCGCGGCCCGACCCCCCAAAGCCAGTGATAGTCCTGGGCGACGTTCCCGCCCGGCCACCGGATGAAGGCGGGACGAAGCGCTTTGACCCGTTCGAACACGTCCGCGCGCACCTCGTCCACGGCATCGCCAGGCATCAGCGACAGTTGATCGATCCAGACGCGGCCACGGCCGTCGAGGAGGATCGCGAGCCTCGCGAGCGGATCGGTCTGCGCGGGACGGAGGGTAAAGCGATACTGCGTCCACCGACCGTGCGCTGCGATCTTGCCAAGGTCCGCTGACGCATACACGTCTCCACCGGTACGATCCTGCTCGAGCATAGCGGTCAGGCGTCCATTGAAGTTCCCAGTGCGCAGCCACACGGAGCCGCGGTACTCCGTTCCGGCGCGCACCGGCAGGCCGCTCTGGTGGATGCCACGGCGCTGTCCGTCCCTGACCGGCACATCGATGCGCAACGAGTGCTCCACCCGATCCTTGCCGGCTGCCGGACTGGGAACCCCGCGCGCGAGCGGCCGCGCCGGCGGGTACGCCACGGAATCGTCCCAGTGAAAACGGATCGGGTCGTCGTTGCGATCGTCAGGGTCACGTTCCCAATACCGTGATAGGCCGATCGCGTTTGGCGCCTCCTCGAATCCGCGGTTGCGCAGCAGCTCGGCGTGCAGCCCGAGCTTGATGTTCTGAAACATGAACTCCGCGAACTGACCGTAGAGACGGGGACTGATGCGGTTCTCCACCGTTTCCGCGTCGATTGCAATACTGGCCTCGTCTGGAGCCTGGCCGTTGACGGAGGCCATCAACGCGAGGAGGAGTGTGAAGACATAGATGTACATCGAGCGCACGGCCGAACCTCGCACCGCAGCACAGCCCTGTCACCACCTTGTTTCCGCATGCTGCTGCAGTTGTGCGGAAACCCGTGGACGTCTCTCAGGGAATCCTTGGCCTCGTATACTATGCGAGCATACGAGGTCGTTATCAATGGCACTTCGAACTCTCGCCCCGCCTGACGTCACCGAGCAGCTGGTTGCACTTGGTGTACAGCGTGGCGGCGTCCTGATTGTCCACACGGCGTTTTCAAAGGTTGCTCCTGTCGAAGGCGGGCCGAAAGGCCTGATCGCAGCACTCCGAGAGGCGCTGGGCTTCACGGGCACACTCGTCATGCCCAGCATGAGCGACGATGATGATCACGTCTTCGATCGGGAGCGGACGCCGTGCCGCAGCATGGGCGTGGTGGCCGACACCTTTTGGAGAATGCCAGGTGTTCTCCGCAGCGATAGTCCGCATGCGTTCGCGGCGATCGGGCCAGGAGCAAAAGTGATTACCGCGCCGCATCCCGTGGAGGTCCCTCACGGCCTGGACAGCCCGGTCGGCCGGGTGTACGAGCTCGACGGTCGGGTACTGCTCCTCGGCGTTGGCCATGATGCTGACACCACCGTGCATCTCGCCGAGAACCTGGCCGGGGTGAGGTACCGGGTTCCGAAATATGCCATGGTGCTGGAAGGCGGGAAGGCCAAGCGGCACGAGTACGACGAGATCGACCACTGCTGCGGGCGCTTCAACGGCCTCGACGGCTGGCTCGACGCCGACGGACGGCAGCGCCGCGGCATCGTCGGTCACGCCGAGGCGCGTCTCGCCCGCTCGCGGGACATCGTGGAGGCTGCGCGGATCCACCTGCGCGAAGACGACACGCTGTTCCTCCATCCACCGGGGGTATGCACGGAGTGTGACAACGCAAGAGCAAGCCTCACGCCCGACAGATACCCAGATAGTCAACGATAGGGCCTTCTCGCGACGAACGGCATATGCCGTGAGGGGTGGACGATAAACGGACTGCCGGTGCACGTGCTACGATCCGTGACAGTCATGAATCTTCGTGAAATCTTGGCGGCCGACCGAGTCCGGGAGGCTAGTCTCCCGGGTGATATCGATCAGCGGGTAATCCTGCACGACTTGAGCTGGCAGGACTTTGAGCTCCTTCTTGCCATGCGCGGGGATCGGGCGGGCGTGCGAGTGACCTACCTCGAAGGGGAGCTGGAGCTGATGAGCCCGTCACAGAGCCACGAGGGCATCAAGAAAACCATCGCCCGTATACTGGAGGCGTACGCGCTGGAGCGTGGGTTGGATATCGGTGGCTTTGGCTCCTGGACCCTCAAGAACGCGCCGAAAGAACGTGCACTCGAGCCGGACGAATGCTACATCGTCGGGAGCGCCCCGAAGGCGCGGCCCGACTTGGCAATCGAGGTCATCTGGACGTCGGGGGGACTGGACAAGCTCGAGGTCTATCGTGGCCTCGACGTCCAAGAAGTTTGGGTATGGCGCGCCAATCAGATCCAGGTGTACGAGCTGCGCAGCGAGCAGTACCAGCGAATCGAGCGGAGCACGCTATTCCCAGATTTTGATCTCGATACCGTGGCTCGGTGCATCCGCGAGGCGGAGTCGCAGACGAGCGCCGTAGTCACCGCTCTGACGGCGCTTCGCGAGCGGCCTGCCTGATCCCGGGAAACGTGGCTGTCCCCGTTTTTACCTGCCCCAGACCGAAGCCTTCTTCGCCCAGCTCGTTTCTTGATACCGCTGACGGAAGTGCTCGGTAGTCTCCGCGAGAGCTGCTGCATCTCCGCTTGCTTTGTACTTCGCAACGCCCATCCAGTAGAGCGCTTCTGGCGCGGCGTCGGTCGCCGGGTGGCGATCCACGACTTCGCCGAAGCGGCGCATGGCTTCGGTGAACTCTCCTCTCTTGAATGCGGAGTGCGCGAGCCCTAGCTCCAGTTGGCTGAGGAAGTCGGCCGAGGGGAGGAACCCCTCAATCCGATGTCGCTCTTCACCTGATCGATCCAGTATCAGGATGGTGGGCGTCCATGCCGCGGCATACCGTTCACCCAGCCGCTTGAACTCCTCGGGCTGCTCGCGAACGTGAACGCGCACGGCCTGGAAATTCTCGTTGATGAACGTCGCCACCGCATGCTCGGGATACACCTCGGCATCCAGCCGAGCGCAGCCCGCTCACATGGGCGCGGCGCTGAAGTCCAACAAGACATGACGCTGTCCCGCATCCAGCGCCTGCTGCAGGTCGTGCCCCCACACAATCTCATTGTTGGTCGTGGCCATGACTCTCCTCCTCCATTGACTCCGCCTCATGCGGTCGAGGAGTGGCTCGCACGATGCGGCGTCGCAGGTTCGAGTCTAGCGGTCTTTCGAGTCCATGCGTGATTTTTCGTCCGCGATGTGCTCCTGATACACTGCGCCCGTCCTGAGTAGAGCAACGAACGCCTCGTGGCGCGCTGTCGCTCACGTCGAGCAGCGCGCTCGTGCAAGGAGGGCCAGAATGCAGCGTCGCGAAGTCTTGCGAGGACTCACCGCCACTACCCTGACAGGCGCGGGCCTCCTGTCTGCCCGCTCCCCGGTCGCCGAGGTCTGGGCGCAGGAGAAGCCCACCTCGCTGCGGGGCATGCCCACGCCGACGATTACCGACATCCAGACCATCCTCACCGCGCCAAACGGCATCCGTCTGGTCGTGGTGAAGGTGCTGACGAGTGAGCCCGGCCTCTATGGGTGGGGCTGCGCCACGTTCACGCAGCGTGCGCTCGTCGTGAAGACGGCGATTGAC
>JBOGIN010001296.1:0-7052 GCA_050742275.1 Vicinamibacteraceae bacterium | reverse complement strand
GGCGCACCGTGTACAGCCGCTTGCGCTTGCCGCCGCGCTCGGGCGTCGGCTCGCCGAGACGCGACGCGATGAATCCCCGGGCTTCGAGCCGATCGAGCGCCGTGTAGAGGGCGCCCGCAGAGACCGCGCGGCCGGTGCGCGACTCGATCTCGCGACGAATCGCGACACCGTGGGCGTCCGCCTCGAGGCGCACGAGCGCCAACAGAATCAGTTGTTCGAACTCACCAATCGACTGACCCATGACCACGCATCCTGCCGTGAGTGACGTAGGTGCACAGTGTAGTTAAAATCCCCAAGATCTGTCAACGCGGCAAAACCCACGAGACGGAACGAGCCCGCGCGCCACCCGTCGGGGGCGGATGAATGGGTTGACGCCAGATGCCTGTCCACATACTATCTGTTCATGGCAGATATAAACACGCGGGCCCTCGACCGCGAGCTCAAGCGAGGATCCGCCGAGCTGCTCATCCTCGCGTTGCTCGACGCGCGGCCACGACACGGCTACGAGCTGAGCAAGTTGATTCATACACGGTCGGGTGGCCAGCTGACGTTCCACATCGACTCCCTGTATCCGCTGCTGTATCGCTTGGAAGAGCGCGGCTGGATCAAGGGCACCTGGGTCGAGAAGCCTGACGAGCGCCGACGCCGGTTCTACAAGGTGACGGCGGAAGGACGACGGGTGCTCGCCCAGCAGCGGAAGACGTGGGCGGCATTCGTGGAGGCGGTGCAACGTGTCACGGGACCTGAACACGCCTGACCCTTCGACAAGCTCAGGGTCACCGCGAGCGGAGTCGAGCGGTGACTGGGAAGGATACGTACGCCCGCGACTCTCGTCGCTCCACCTCTCGCCGACCCGCGAGAACGAGATCGTCGACGAGCTCTCCCAGCATCTCGACGATCGCTGGCGGGAGCTGATGGCGGGAGGCGCATCGCCGGAACAGGCGATCGAATTGGCGCTCGCCGACTTCGGAGAGGGGAACCTCCTGGCGCGGTACCTGACGCCGCTGCGGCAGGCGCATGCGCCAGCGCCTATCGTACCGGGAACGCCCACGAGGTTCCTGCCGGCTGATCTCTGGCGCGACGTGCGCTATGGCGCACGCACGCTGCGTAAGCAGCCCGGCTTTGCGCTCGCCGTCATCCTGACGCTCGCGCTCGCGATCGGCGCGACAACGGCGATCTTCGCGGTGGTCGACGCGCTGCTGCTGCGTTCGCTCCCGTTTCCGGCGGCCGATCGCCTCGTCCAACTCGCGCGGGTCTATCCCGACGGCTTGGGCACCTCCTGGTCGGTGCGGAAGTTCATGGGCTGGCGCGACGAGGGCCGGCACGTATTCGCGGACGTCGCCGCGTACGGCGACCTGGGATCGGGCTTCAACTTGAGTGGCTCGGGTCGCCCCGAACGATTGACCGGATCGCACGTGTCAGCGGGCTTCTTCGACGTGATGGGCGTCGAGCCCTCCCTTGGACGCGCGTTCCGCGCGGAAGAGGACGTGCCAGGAGGACCCAAGCTGGTCATCCTGAGCCACGCGGTCTGGAAGAACCGGCTTGGCGGCAGCGTTGACCTCGTTGGCCGCGCGATCACGCTGAACGGCGAGCCGTATACGGTCATTGGCGTGATGTCCGAGGGATTTCGGTATCCCGACGTCGCGGATCTGTGGACGCTCTCCCAGTTCGACCCCGCCAGCCAGAGCCGTGCCCACAACTTCGAAGTGGTCGCGCGGTTGAAGCCTGACACCACGCTCGACCAGGCGCGGGCCGCGATGGAGATCTCCAGCCGCAACATCCGCCGTGCGATGCCCGACCTCATGGAGGAGAACGAATCGGTGGGCGTCCGACCGCTTCGCGAGGAGCTGTACGGCAACATGCGCCGGCCGCTGCTCATCCTCTTCGCGTCGGTAGGGTTCGTGCTGCTCATCGCCTGTGTCAACGTGGCCAACCTGCAGCTCGCACGCGCGTCGAGCCGGCATCACGAGATTGCGCTACGGACCGCGCTCGGCGCGCGCACATCGACCCTCATCCGACAGCTCCTGGTGGAAAGCATCCTGCTCGCAGGGATTGGCGGTCTGGCGGGCGTTGCGCTCGCGTACGTCCTGCTGCCGTCGCTGCTGGCGCTCAGTCCCGTCGACGCCCCCTACGCCGAACGGATTGGCGTGGACTGGCGCGTGCTCGCGTTTGGGTTGAGCACCTCGCTCGCGGCCAGCCTTGCATTCGGCCTGTTGCCGGCGTGGCAGTCGGCGCGACCGAATCTCGACGATTTGCTTCGCGCGGGCGCGCACCGCGTGGCCGGCCGGACGAGCCGCCGGGTGCGGCGCGCGCTCGTCGCCAGCGAGGTCGCGCTCGCGTTGATGCTCACCATCGGCGCGTTCCTCCTGGTGAAGAGCCTTGTCGCCCTGCAATCCACCCTTCCGGGCTTCGCCGTCGAACGCGTTCTGACCATGAAGCTGGCGCTGCCGGAAGCGAAATATGGGAGCGGTGAGGCACTGGCGCGCCTTCAAGAGCAGATCGAGGAGCGGCTCGCGATGGTGCCGGGCGTGCGCGCGGGCGCCGTCGCGCACACGCTTCCGCTCGAACTGGGATCGGAGATGCCGTTCACCATCGAAGGCCGCTATGTCCCAGGCAGCGAGACTGGCGTCGGAGATGCGGAGTTCCGGCCGATCAGCCGAGGCTACTTCGAGGCGCTGGAGATCCCCCTGCGCCGCGGTCGTCTGTTCGACGGTCGGGATCGCAGAGGCACGCTGCCGGTCACGCTCGTCAACGAGACCGCCGCTCGCGAGTACTGGCCAGATGAGGATCCGATCGGTCGGCGCATCACGGTGGGGCAGCCGGTCCTGCCGGACCTCGCCGATCCCACGCCGCGCGAGATCATCGGCATCGTCGGGGACGTCCGGGAAGCGGGCCTCGACGTCGATCCGCCGCCTCTCGTGTACGTCCCAATCTCGCAGCTGAACGATACGTACGCGACGCTGGGCACGCGCTTGCTGCCGTTCTCGGTCGTCGTGCGCGGTGAGAGCGCCGTGGAGAACCTGACCCGATCGGTGCAGCGGGCGATCTGGTCAGTCGATCAGCAGCAGCCAATCTCGGACGTGAGGTTGATGCGGGAGATCGTCGCACGCTCGTTGGGCCCGCAACGGTTCAACACGGCACTGCTTGGCGGGCTCGCGGCACTCGCGCTGCTGCTCGCTGCCGTCGGCCTCTACGGGGTGATTGCGTACATCGTCAGCCAGCAGACCCGCGAGATCGGTGTTCGTATGGCGCTCGGCGCAACGCGTAGAGGCGTGCTCGTCCTGTTCCTCCGACAAGCGCTCTTCCTGGTGGCGGTCGGTGTCATCGTCGGTCTGGCCGGTGCGTTTGGCGTCACGCGTGTCCTGCGAACGTTGGTGACGGGCATGAGCACGACTGATCCGTGGGTCTTCGTGGTGGCCCCGGCGGTCATGTTCATTGTCGGGGCATTGGCCGCGCTTCGACCGGCGCTGCGCGCCGCGCGCGCGGATCCAGCGCGTGCCCTGCGCGCAGAGTAGTGAGGTTGGTCATCCGGTTTCAGATCTGCGATCAACAAGTCCGGAGGGGCTCGATCACACAGGCGCGAATGATGCGGTCCAGCAGCGGGAACTCACGATCGAGGTACGCGTTGCCGCCCTTCTCGATTGGCCCCTGCCGTCCCTGCCGCATGCCGCTGCCCGAGCGCTCCGCGTATCCCGAGTGCAAACGGTCGAGAAGATCCATGCCCTCGACAACGGTACCCAGAATGGTGAACGGCTCGCGATTGTTGCGCGAGTTATCGGCGAGGTTGACGTAGATCTGCGTCAGCCGCGTGTTCGGCCCCTTCATGGCGAATGCGAACGTGCCCCGCTGGTTCTTCGAGCGCGGAGGGTCGTCCCGGATCTCGCGGCCGCGCCAGGCGGCGGTCACCGCCGCGTCGCCCGATAGTCCGAACTGCGCGATGTAGTGTGCGTTCACGCGGTGGAACCGCGTGTTGTCATAGAAGCCAAGGCGGGCGAGATTGTAGAACCGGTCGGCGCCGCGCGGGCCCCACTCGCGGATCAGCTCGACGACGAACGATCCCTTATTCGTCTCGAAGCGGATGCGCGCGACCGGCGGGGCTGGCGTCGACCATTCACGGTGCGCTGGATCCAGCAGCAACGCGCGCGACGGCGTGGGGCCGGAGACCGAGGCGCGGGCTGCGCTGGATGCCGCGAGGAGGCAGAGAGCAAGCGCTCCCCGCGCAAGAACAGACGCGCTCAGGCTGGAGCCAAACATCCGCCCATTGTCACACGGCGCTCGTGCAATCAGCGACAACAGGGCGAGGTCATGAAGTCCTGAGTGTAGCGACCTGTAATTCCCACCTACCGCTCATTCAGAACAGAGGTCGAAGCGATGGTACCAGCCCAAGACACGGTAACGCATACGTTCGCCCAGCCACTCGTCACCGACAGCCCTCCCGGCGATGCCGGCGTATGCCTCGGCGCTTTCACGAGCGGCGACGACGACACCGCTGTGGTCGTGGTCGTCGGCTACCGGTTCTGACCGCGACGTTTCGTCTGGCAGCGCTGATCTCAATCGTGAGGATGACGACCGCCGCAAAGACTGGGCTTGCAGATTCTCCGTTTCAGCTCACACTGGTTCCCAATTCATGATGCGGCGCGCATTGGCGCGGTAGAGCGGCTCGAGCACACGCTCCGGCAGCTCCAGCCCGTAATGGCGCCACCAGTTCGGGCCCGGCATGAATTCATCCGCCGTTTCGAACAGACGCCACCAGCTCTCGTACATGCTCTTCCGGCCAATTGGGAGATCCGTTCCGAAGAGCACCCGATCCGTGTATCGCGCGAGGAATTTCGCGGCTGTTCGTGGCTGGCGTCCCAGCTCGTAATCGCGGGCCGAGGTGTCCAGGTAGAGATTGGGAAACCGATCGAGCGCCTTTCCGAGCGACTCGAGATCGTGGCCCTGGTTGCTCAGGTGACACGCGATGAACGTTGTGTCTGGGTGTCTGGCCAGCAGTCGATCGCGAATCGCCAGCAGCTCGTCATGCGACGGCGACGGCCTCCCATACTGGTTCCAGCGCTGATAGGCTGGCAGCCGCTCCTGATGCTCGTCCGGTGGACGCCACGCGGACGGGTGATCGGCGATGTGCAGATTGACCGGCAGATGCAGCTCCGCGCATTTCTGCCACACGAGATCCAGCCGGGCATCGTCGGGATGCAGCCGCTTCTCGGGCGGCAGCAGCGCCTGCCGGGCCGACAGCCCGGACCCCTTGTCCACGAGCTCGCCGACGCCGCGCGCGCCCCTCCGGTAGCAGCGCTCGAGCTCGGCCACCGCCCGCTTCGGAAAGTCGGGCTGTTCCCACCCGGTCGTGTCCAGGCCGCAGTAGACCTGGAAGCGCATCGGGTATTGCTTGAGGAAGAGATCGACGAGACGATCGAGCTTCGGCCCCGTCGTGTCTCCCCAGTCGGTCAGAATGACCGAGACCTCGACGCCGACCTCGTCCATCCGCTGGACCCACGCACGAATCTCTTCCGCCGTCTCGACGTAGGCGTGAGAGTGTACGTCGACTGCGGGGACGTGCGCGGCAGGCACGTGATGCTGCGGAACGACGAGCGACGAGTCCGGCTGGTAGTCTCTCAGGAGAATCGAATCCATGGGAGCGGTACCTTCGCGCTCGTTCTGCGCAGCGGAGCTCCGCCCCTTCACCATCGGGACCGCGCCGGCGCCCAACAACAGCGACCGGCGATCGATACGGATTGGCGTGCTCATGGATCCTCCTCCATCGATCCAGTCCTCTCCGACTGCCAGCGAGCCTGACCTCTCTCACACGCGTTCCCAGCGTCTTCCGTCGACCAAGCGGCGCCCGCATCTGTCGTGTCTGACCATGGGTCACAATCTATCGGTCCTGATGCGGAGACATTACTGAGAAATCGGGTATCATGCAAGCAAGTGAGACATGACCATAAGTCATAAGGCGACGAAGCGGTCGGAGGCGCGGCGCACGGCGATCGTGGACTCCGCCATGCGCCACTTCGCCGAGCATGGGTACGACGCGACGCGCATCCAGGACATCGCCCAGGAGCTCGGGATCGCGAAGGGCTCCGTCTTCCAGCATTTCGGCGACAAGCAAGGCTTGTTCGTGGCGGCGTACAAGCGCGCCATCACCGCCTTCCACGCCTACCAGGATGCGCCGGACGCCGTGCAGCAGCGCGGCTTCTTTGCGACGCTGCGCTACTGGCTCGAGCGCACCGATCAGTTGCTGCGGCAGGACTGGGTCCCCTACCGCGTGTACCTGCTCGGCAACTATTGCATCGACCTCGCCGTGCGCCGCGAGATCAACCGCTTTCTGGTCAGCGAGGATCCCTATGGCACGGCCGCATTCGTCGGACGCGGCATCGAGCGCGGCGAGCTGAGGACGGACATCGATCCGGAGATGATTGTGTCGATCCTCGAATGGACGATCGAGCGGTTCCAGGACGCCCTGCTCGTCGAAGAGCTCGATCCCGGGCTCTTCCGGCGCTACGAAGGCCGGCCGGAGCGCACGGCGGCGCGGCTCGACCAGTTCCTCGTCATGCTTCGTGGCGCCATCGGCGCCGAATCCATGTCCCGCAGACGGACGACTCGTGGGACGCCCACGAAGTCACGGGTCGCGCCGAGGGGATAGCCATCGTGCCACACGATCCCCGCCGTCGGTTCGATGCCATCGTCATCGGCGCCGGACACAACGGCCTGACCGCCGCCGCCTGTCTGGCGCGCGCAGGTCTGTCGACAGTGGTCCTCGAACGTCGCGCCATTGTCGGCGGCTGCTGTGTCACCGAGGAGATCGCGCCAGGCTGTCGAGCGTCCACCACCTCGTACATCGCGAGCATGCTCTGCCCGGAGGTGATTCACGCACTGGACCTTCCGGCTCATGGCCTCCGAATGGTACCGTGCAATCCGGCGCTGGTGGTCCCGTTTGCCGACGGCAACGCGCTTCCGTGGTGGACGGATCGCGAGCGCACCGCCGCCGGGCTGCGGCGGTACTCGGCCAAGGACGCAGCCCGCTTCATCCAGCTCGATGACGATCTCAAGAAGCC
>JBOGIN010001295.1:0-3337 GCA_050742275.1 Vicinamibacteraceae bacterium | reverse complement strand
GTATTGGGCTCTTCTCCAATTTCTGGGCGACCGATCCGAAGGGCCAGCAGTTCTGGCAGCTCACCGACGTGCCGATCAAGGAGAGCCTCCGCGACCGGACGCCGGCCACGGCCGTCGTGAACCCGCTGTTCTCGCGCGACGGCTCGAGGTTCATCTGGACCGAGCGCTTCAAGGCCGGCGGCCACCACAATTGGGGCGAGTGGCGGGTGATGACGGCCGACTTCGTGACGCGCGGACGTGGGCCGACGCTCGAGAACGAGCGCGTGCTGCTCACGCCTCGCAAGGGCAACTATGTGACCGCGATGGATTTCATCGACGACCACACGCTGCTCGTCGCAGGCAACCCCGACGGACAGCACGAATACGGCATGGACCAGTATCGCTACGACCTCGAGACCGAGAAGCTGCAGAACCTGACGAACACGCCTCGTTCCTGGGAAGAAGGGGCGGCCGTTGCGCCCAACGGCAAGATCGTCTACATGACGAACCGGTATTCCCGGCACGAGCAGGACTTCGAGAGCGCCAACTGGGGGGCGCAGGAGCGGGAGAGCGACTACGACGTCATGAGCGCCGACGGCTCGGACAAGGAGCGCTTGACCTTCTTCAACGATCCACGCGCGCCGGAGCACGTCGATGAGGGCGCCATCGTGGCGGCTTGCCGGTTTAGTCCCGACGGCCGCTATCTGGCCGCGACGCAAGGGGTGCGTGGATCGGAAGGCAAGGACGAGATGCGTCTACGGATCATCCTCGTCGAGCTCGATCCGCCGATGGAAGGGCCGAGGCGCTAGTGGTGAGGGGAATGGGCGACGATTTCTGAGGACCAAGATGTTCTTTCTCGCATGGAAGAACCTCGTGAAGGAGCCGACGCGGTTCGTGCTGACGCTGATGGGCGTCACCTTTGCCGTCGTGTTGTTGTTCTTCAATCTCGGTGCGTATCTCGGCTTCGTGGAGGCCTTTGCCGTGCTGGTCGATCACTCCAACGCGGACGTCTGGATCACGCTCGAGAACAACGTGAACTTCGATGCGGCGCGGCCGTTTCCCGAGCGCAAGCTGTGGAAGGTGCGCCAGGTGAAGGGCGTCGAGTGGGCCGAGCCGGTCATCAAGGGATGGTCGTCGATGAAGCTCGGCGACGGCGCCACGGAGACGGTGATGGTCGTGGGTTCCGACCCCGATGGCCGAATCGGCTGGCCCTGGAAGCTTCGTGAGGGCCACGTGCGCGACCTCCGCGCTGAGCGCGCCATCATCGTCGACGAGTCGGCGCTCGAGAAGCTCGGCGGTCTGACGGTCGGGGATCGCGTCGAGGTGTTCGACACCCGCATGGAAGTGGTGGGGATCTCGGAGGGCGTCAGGACCTTCACCACGTACCCGATCGTGTTCACGCGGTACGAGACGGCCAAGCGGCTTGCGGTCGTGTATCGGGCTCGCGGTGGCGACGAGGTGACGTTCGTTGTCGCCAAGCTGGCCCCCGGTGCGTCCCAGGAGGACGTCTTGGCGCGTCTTCGAACGATTCCCGGCGTCGACGTCTACACGAAGGAGGCGTTTGCCTGGAACACGCGCAAGTACTGGATCGTGCAGACCGGCGTTGGCCTGGGATTCGGTGTCACGGCGCTCCTCGGCTTCTTCGTCGGCATGATCATCGTCGGCCAAACCATCTACGCGTCGACGCTGGAGCACCTGCGCGAGTTCGGTACGCTGAAGGCGCTCGGCGCGACCAACGGGGATCTGCTGTTGGTGATCGTCTATCAGGCGATCGTCAATGCCTGCATAGGGTATGGGGCCGGGCTGGTCCTGGCGGTCGTGGGGCAGCAGTGGTACGAGCAGTTGGGCCTCATTCTCGTGAACAGCACGAGCCTCAAGCTGTTCATGCTCGGTATCACGTTGGTGATGTGCGTCACGGCCGCGGTGCTGCCGATTCGCCGTGCGCTCCAGGTCGATCCGGCAATCGTCTTTCGAGGCTAATGGCACACGACGTAACTGTCGACGCACGGGGGCTTCACAAGGTCTATCGCGAAGGGCCGGTGGCGGTGCATGCCGTGCGCGGTGTCGACCTGCGCGTGGTTGCTGGCAGCTTCGTGCTGTTGATGGGACCATCGGGCAGCGGCAAGAGCAGCTTGCTCTCGATGCTGGGTTGTCTCCTCCGGCCCACGCGCGGCGAGCTGCGGCTGCTGGGAGAGCCGGTGGTGTGGGACGAGCGGCGTCTGCCGCACATCCGGCGGGACCGCATTGGGTTCATCTTCCAGCATTTCAATCTGCTGTCGTCGCTGACGGCGGCAGAGAACGTCGCCATGACTTTGCGCTTGCGGCGCGACCACCGCGACGCCGAAGGCCGGGCGCGTCGGCTGCTGGACGCGTTGGGCGTCGGAGAGCGCTGGAACTTTTCGCCCAAAGACATGAGCGGCGGTGAACGGCAGCGTGTGGCCATCGCCCGGGCGCTGATTGGCAACCCGCCGATTCTGCTGGCCGACGAGCCAACGGGCGACCTCGACTCAGCGAGCGGGCGCGCTGTTGCCGAGCTGCTCAAGCGATCGGCGGCTCAGGACAACCGCACCGTGATCGTCGTGTCTCACGACACGCGGATCGTGGAGTTTGCAGACGAGGTGATCACGCTCGAAGACGGTCGCGTGACGACGCGCGAGGTCGCGTCCAGCCATCGATTCGCCGCGCACAGGTCTCTCGTGAGGATGTAAATGAACACTATGCACGAACCGGCGAGCTACCACGCCGAGCCGCAAGAGACCAGTCCAGTCGTGCTCCCCGACGAGGATGGCGACGAGGCCCTCCCGCGCGGCCGTCGCTGGAGGATCGCCGCGATTCTGGCGGCCGCGGCCGTCGTCCTTACCGGCGGCATGCTCTATCACCTTCGCGGAGCCGCGATGACCGAGGGCTCGTTCATCGTGCGGCGAGGATCGATCGAGCGGCTCGTGGCCGCGCGCGGAACGGTGGAGCCGCGGGCGGACATCTCGATCACGTCCAACATGCTGGGTCGCATCGAGGCAGTCCTGGTCGAAGAAGGTGATGAGGTCGAGAAAGGGCAGGTGCTCGTCGAGATGGAAGACGATGAGCTGCGGGCGAGGCTGGCGGAGGCGCAGGTGCGCCTCGACGCGTCACGCGCGCGACTGGCCGAGGTGATTGCCGGTGCGCGGGTACAGGAGATCGAAGCGGCGCGGGCCAGGCTCGCAGAGGCGACCGCCGTCACGACTGAAGCCCAAGCGGCGTACGACCGCGCCAGAAGGTTGCTGCAGGACGGCTTGATCTCGCGCGCGCAGATGGATGAAGCGCAAGGCCGCCATGGCGTGGCACTGGCGCGGCAGCGGACGTTGGCCGAGGAGCTGAAGCT
>JBOGIN010001294.1:0-4287 GCA_050742275.1 Vicinamibacteraceae bacterium | reverse complement strand
CGTCTCTACCCGCTCGTGGCGGAAGACGACGCGACGCGGCAGCTGCTCATCTGTGTGGGGATGGCTTCGATTACGCTCGGCAGCATCCTCGCGTTCGCGCACGATGAGATGAAGGCCATCCTCGCGTACTCCACGGTGGCGCAATATGGCTACGTGGTCTGGCTTCTCGGTATCGGCGGCAGCGAGGCGGCGCCAGCCGCGGCGCTCTACGTCTTGGTCCACGCCCTGGTGAAGAGCGCCCTGTTCCTCACGGCCGGGGCCGTCACGACGGCAACGGGCGGCGAGCGTCGCCTGTCGCGACTGGGCGGTCTCGCCAGACGCATGCCCTGGCTGGCCGCCGGCAGCGCCGTCTGCGCGGCAGGCCTGACAGCCCTGCCACTGACGCTTGGGTTCTTCAAGGACGAGCTGTTCTTTCGCGCGGCGCGCGATGACGGCACGCTCGCGACCATCGCCGCAATTGGCGCGGCTGGCCTGACATTCGCCTACACGTGGCGCTTTTGGTGCGGCATCTTCTGCGGACCGAACCGGCGCAGATCCCATGGTGTGCCCCGCCGGCTCGTCACGCCGGTTCTAGCGCTGGCGGCAATCATTGTCATCGGTGGCCTCGCCCCGCAGTGGTTCTCGGGCCTCGCGGAAGACGCGGGCGCCGTGATTCATGGCGGGCCGGTCTCCGTGGAGATGCGCTACCACGTCGATCCGCGCGCATCGAACGTCATGGCGCTTGCGGCGTATGGCTTCGGAATCCTGCTGTTGCTCGGTGAGCGTGTCCGGTGGCGCCCCTGGTGGCTGGTCGCGCGCGCGGGCGAGCGCTGCGGCCCGGACCGCACGTATCGTGCGGCTCGGCACGCCCTGCGCTCCGTGTCGACACGCCTGCACAACATCGAGGTCAGGGATCTTCGAGACCGCGCTGCCGCGGTCCTCGTACCGGGAGGGGCGCTCATCGGCGGCGCGCTCCTGGCCGGATCGGGTGAGGCGCTCGTTCGCATCGGCTCATTGCGGACCGGTGAGCTGCCGCTCGCCGTGGCGTTGGTGGTGAGCGCCATCGCGGCGGCGGCGGCCACGCGTCCGCGGCGGCACCTCCCGATGGTTCTCGCGCTCTCCATGGTGAGCTATAGCTTGGCCATCGCGTTCGCCTTCTTTGGCGCGCCCGATGTGGCGCTGGTCGCCCTGCTCGTCCAGACCGTCCTCACGCTGTTGCTGCTCGCGGCGCTCTCACTCTTCCCGGGGGGCGAGCTCCGCGAGACGGCGCGCGCCGAGCCACGGATGCCGCGGCGGGCGTTCGTGGTCAGTGGCCTGGCAACCGCCGGTGCGTTCGCTTTCGCCTGGGTGGCGCTCTCCTGGCCGGCGCACGCCTCCGTGCCGATCGCCGACGTGCGCCTCACGCCGGCCGCGCATGCCAGCGACGCGGTGACCGCGATCCTCGCCGACTTCCGCGGCCTCGATACGCTGGGGGAGGCGACCGTCCTCGCCCTCGCCCTCCTCGGGATCGCCACGCTCCTGCGCTGGCACGGGGTGGATCGTGACGGTGTTCACGGAGATCGTCGCGCGCGTTCTGGTGGTCCCAATGTTCATCGTGGCGGTGGCGTTCCTCGTGCGCGGGTCCACGGCGACGGGCGACGGCTTCAGTGCCGGCATGACGGCTGGTCTCGCCATGCTCCTGCAATACATCGTCTTCGGGCGGCGGCGTGTGACTCGTCGCACGCCGCTCGCACCAGCGGGCCCCTTCCTTGGCCTGGCAGGCCTGGCGCTCATGGTAGGCGTGGCGCTCAGTGGACCGCTCGCGGGCGCGGCACTGTTGCACCATTTCCCCTCGCGTGGTGAGTCGGTGGCGCACATGGGCCGGCTCGCGCTGCATACCGCAGTGCTCTTCGACGCCGGGATTGCGCTTCTGGTCTTCGGCCTGCTCGTCGCGGTGTTGGAGATCTTCGCCGAGGTCGCAGAAAGCGAGCAACGATGATCCTGCTCATGGCTTCGGCGATAGCCATCGTGTTTGGAAGCGGCATCCAGCTCTTGTTGAGCCGCGATCTCGTGCGGGTGGCGATGGGAATACTGCTGGTGTCGAACGCCGCCAATCTCTTGCTCATGTCCGTGAGCCTCACGCGCGGCGTTGCACCGATTCATCCAATTCCTGGGGGCGTATCGGTGGCGGATCCGCTCGTGCAGGCGTTGACCCTGACGTCCATCGTCATCAGCTTCGGCACGACCACCTTGCTCTTGGGTCTGCTCTACCGCGTCCACGTGGTCGAGCACACGCTCGACACCGAGGCGCTCGTGGCCGCCGAGCGCCGCGCCCTCGAGGGAGATGGGCGGGAGACCGATCGATGATTGCCGTCACGCTCGGCTCGGCCTGGGCGCTTGCGGTCGCGCTCGCCTTCATGGACGGCCGCCGGCCGGCTGTCCGATGGTTCGCGGTCTGTGGCATGGCCGGTGTGCTCGTGTGCACGGCGTTGCTGGCGTGGGAGGTTTTCGCACAGGGGACGAGCGAGACCATGGCGGGGGGATGGCCGCGCGGCGTGGGTATCGTGTTACGCGCCGATCCGCTGACGGTCGCCTTCGTGCTCGTCACGACGGCCATGCTGCTGGCTGCAATGGCCCACGAGGCGGCCTTGGGCGTCAACTCGCGGAGCTTTCCCGCACTGCTGGCGTTTCTGGCGGCAGGCCTCAATGGCCTCTTCCTGACCGGCGACGTCTTCAACTTCTACGTCTTCTTCGAGGTCTCCATGGCATCCGCCGTGGTGTTGGCCGCCTATCCCGGCGGGGGACGGCAACTGCGGGCGGCCTACACGTTCGCCGTGGTGAATCTCCTCGGATCCGTGTTCTATCTCGGTGGAACGGCGGCGCTTTACCACCTGACGGGGACGTTGGACATGCGAGAGGCCGAGAGACACCTCAGCACCTTGGCGCCCGGACCAGTGTTAGCGATCGGTGCCGCTTTCTTCGTATCGTTTGGCGTCAAGCTCGGACTGTTTCCATTTCATTTCTGGGTGCCACCGGTGTACCGCGATGCCGATCCGGCGGTGGCTGCCGCCTTGAGCGGCGCGGTGGCAAACATCGGGAGCTACGGTCTGCTCCGCTTCGGGGGTGACCTGCTGACCAGCGGCTTGCGGGTCGCTGAAGAGCTCTTCCTGGTGCTCGCGATCGCCAGCATCCTGTACGGCGGCGTGCTGGCCGTCGCACGCAGACACATCGCAGAGGTGTTGGCGTACTCCGCAATCGGCCAGGCAGGCTACATCCTGCTCGCCGTGGCCCTTGGCGGGCCGTTGGGCTTTGCCGCGGCGGTCTTCTACACCGTCGTGAACTCGATTAACAAGACACTGCTGTTCCTGGTGCAGCGCCAGCGCGGGCCTCTTGTGGCTGGCGCGTTTGCGATCGGCGCCGCCAGTGTGGCTGGTCTGCCGCCATCGGCGGGCTTCTTCGGCAAGGCAGGACTCTTTCGCGCTGCAATAGACAAGGGTGACTTCTTCGTGATTGCCGCCATTGCTGCTGGGAGCGTCCTCTCGTTGATTTATATGGCGCAGGTGTACGAACGGCAATTCTGGCGCGCACCGCGCGTCGCGCGATCTGCGCTGCCGGCGCGGTTGTTGGCTCTTGCGCTGGCCGTCGCCTTGCTTGGGTTGGGGCTGTGGCCGGAGCCGCTCCTGGCGCTTGCCGCGCGCGCCGGAGCGGCTCTTGGAGAGACCAGATGATCGGCCCGCTCCTGATGATCGCGGCGCTCGTGGCCGTCTACCTAGCCACGCTCGGCAGCGCACAGCCTGCCGACATCGCGCTGGGTGCCGCGGTCGCCGGAGTCTTGCTTTGGTGGCTCGGGGCGCACGTCGGGATCCACCGTCGCATGCCGGCGCCACATGTGCGGCGTGTCGTAGCGTTCGTTCCCCTCGTTGGTGCCGTGGCGGCGCAGAGCCTTCGGGGCACAATCGCGATAAGCCGGTTCGTGCTGCGACCGGAGCGACTTCCCGAATCAGGGCTCGTCGAGGTGCCGATCGGGGATCGATCGCCGCTGGGAGTGGCTGTCTCGGCGTTGTGCATCTCCGTCTCCCCCGGATCCGTGCTGGTCGATGTGGACGAGGCGCGCGGCGTGATGATCCTCCACGTGGTCGATGCCCGGGATCCGGATGGGGTCAGGGCACAACAGGCCCGTTTCTACGACCGATGGCAGCGTCACGTGTTTCCGTGAGCGTCGATCACTGTCATGCACACACCACTGTTCTACGTTGCCATCGTATGGCTGGCCGTGCTGCTGGTAACGAGCGTCACGCTGGCGATTCGGCATCCGGACGTGCTGACCAC
>JBOGIN010001293.1:0-7836 GCA_050742275.1 Vicinamibacteraceae bacterium | reverse complement strand
GATCTGAAGCGCTCGATCTCTTTCAGAGCATGAACAGCAACCTCGGCATGAGGAGCAGGACGATGAATCGACGAGACCTTCGTATAGGGACTCGCAGCCTCACGATGATGGTCGGCGCGGCATTCATCGTCTTGAGCGGATGCACGGCGACGGGCGGGAGCACCCTGCGGATCCCCGAGCTGTACGTGATGGCCTCCACCGCGAATGACGCACGGGTCGAGACGCGCGTCTCGGTCGATGGCCGACTCTGGGCCACCGCCGCCGGGCTGGCCAACGCGAACGGCACACCGGCATCAACGCTTCAGAACACGCCGCCGGGCGTCGGAGCAACCAGCACGGGATACGTCATCGCCTGGTTCGATGCGGCCGGCACGCTGCACTCCCAGACCTCCCCTGATGGCGTTGCGTGGACTGGCGACATGACGCACGGCACCTTCTCGGTTGATGCCCTTTCGCGACCGTCGGTGGTCTTTGGGGGAAGTGGGACATGGTTCGCCGCGTTCTCCGATGCGGCGGGTACGCCAACCGTGCTGCGCATTCGACCCACGACCTCGGCGCCGACAACGGTGCCGTCGCTCGCCGGCGCCAGGATGATCGGGATGGCGTATTCCGGGGGCAGCTTCTTCATCGCACACAAGGACGGCTTTCGCGTGCGCGTCCTCTCCACCACGAACGCCCTCGCATGGCCGGCGTCGACGGGAACGCTGGCGGTTGACGGTGACGGCGACGTCCTCACGTCGAACACCTGGCCGCAGCTCACCTCGTCTCCGGGCACGCTGTGGCTGGCCGTGGACCGGAACAGCCCGCCGGGAACAGACGGCGTGCACCACGGCATCACGACCACTTACACGAGCGCCGACGGCGTGACCTGGAGCGATGAGCACAGCTATGAGCCGACACACGGCGCCCTGAACACGCTTGGCCTGGCGCTCGCCGGCCCTCAATCGGCGCAGATTCTCGCAGACCACAGTACCGGTCAGACCAGCCTGTTTCACAGCGATGGCTGGAGCACGGCGGTCGCCACACACAGCAGCTGGCCGGTCTCTCTAGCGTGGGGACCGAAGGCGCCCACATCGATCCGCACGGCGACCGTGACATTTCGACGCTTCAAGAGGATGGGACCATCCATCCAACCCGTCGACCCGAGCGCGTCCGAGGATGTCACGCTAGTGGTCGAGCATCTCGACAGCGGAGCGCGGCTGGTAAAACGTCACGGTCCGTGGGAATGCCGCCGTGCGGTCAAGGACACCGGCCACTTCTTCAGCCAATTCGATCCGTCGGGCCGTTCGCCGGAGATCCGCTTCGCGGCGCAATCAGGCGACCTGCTGCGCGTTCGCATGAGCGGCGACAACGGCGAGGTGACCGGTGATATCGCGGTAAGCGATCTGCGTGGCACGCCGGCGCCGGCGAACGGCGAGCGGCTGATTGACGCGACGCAACCAAGCAACCGGATTGGGTATCAGGTGTGGTTCACGAGCAGCCTCTGACGCGTGGTCGTTCAGGGCGGAGAGAAGACCATGAGCACCGACATCAAAGAATCAGTGAGACGAGCCGACGACGACTGCGATCCGAGCACGGCACACGCCGTCCCGATCACCGGCGTCCTCAGGAAGACACCGCACTCGACGCATTACATCCTCGCCCTGTCTGGCGAGGCGGCAGGGGACCTGACCGTCGAGATCGAGCGGGATGACGTTGTGAAGCAGGAGCGAGGCAAGACTGCTGGAGATCGAGTGACGCTCCAGGTCAAGCCCACGGCTCGCGTAACCACGAGCTTCAGCGCAGAAGTGACCAACGCCCTCATCCCCACGTTCATTATCACCTCTGCATTCGGTCAGGCAGCCAGAGAGCCGATCCCGTCGGTTCCGTGGAGAGAGATCGTCACCCCGTTCTCCAGGCTGGATGTCATGCTGAATCTCGTGGATGGTCTGGCTTGGACCGAGTGCCGGGCGCGCGGGAAGGCGGAATGTGAAGCGCTCCATCCCCCGGGGCCGGACCGCGATCAGTGCATCACTGACAAGTACATTCAATGTGGGGAACGTCCGACCCTGCGCGTCGACGAGCGCCTGTTGGAACAACTCGTGGACTTGCTCGGAGGGCGGCCGTGATTGGCGGGGCTAAAGCCCCGCCCTACGTGTGTTGGGGCGTAGGGCGGCCCTTTAGGGCCGCCGTCGAGAGGCGGCTACCGCCAGTCGCCATAGAGCTGGAACGCGGCCCAATGGTGTGGGTGCGAGAAGCTGCGATGTCGCAGCAGCGCGAGCTGCGCCTGCCGCAACGCTTCGCCTGTCGGCAGCCCGTCACGGAGGCCCGCATAGAAGCGCGCCATCAGCATCGCCGTGGAGCGATCCTGCACCTGCCAGAGCGAGGCCACCACCGAGCGGGCGCCGGCCAGGCGGAAGGCCCGCGTCAGACCAACAACGCCGGCGCCGGCGAGCTCTTCGCCCAAGGCAGACTCGCAGGCCGACAGGGACACGACGTCGGCTCCGAGCTCGAGCTCCTCGACCACTTCCCAACCGCGCAGGAGACCATCCTCGCGCCTGCCAGACGAGGACGGCGAAGGAAACAGCACCAGCGACGAATCCAGGGGAGAGGCGGAGTCGAGCAGAGCGTGCGTGGCGAAATGCACGTATCGAAACCTTGGAGCGTCGCGCTTCGCCGACGCTTCGGTAGCGTCGGCGCCGAGACGAATCTCCGCGGAGGAGCCGAAGAGCTCCTGCAACGCGGCAGCCTCGAGCCGCGTATAGGGCAACGGCTCGAGAGCACCTCCCTGCCCAGTCTCCAATCCTCGGCGCCCCAAGCCGGTCGCGGCGGCTCCGCCAGACTGCGGAATGACGTCCGCGAACACCAGAAGGGCATGCAGGTCCCCATGCGCTCGCTCGTTGCCGGACGATTGCGATCGTGCCGGACCCGATCTCGCCAGGTCACCCAACGAGGCTTGCATGTGGAACGGTTTCCATTGGACCAGGAGCTCCATCCCGGTTTCACGGGTGCCACCGCGGACCAACACGGCGAACGGCAGGAGGTGCAGCGGACCGTCGGCCAGAATGATCAACCGATCCGCAGAGTCGATGATTCGCTCGGCAGGCGCGATGAGCAGACCATAGAGCTCGCGTCCTTGCCTGTGCAACGCGCGCCGGCCGGCGTTTTCAGGGCCCACGGACGCCAGGAGCAGCCGGAGGCGCTCCACCATCCGCGCGAGCTCGTTGCCGCCGACGCCAAGACGAACGACTTCCAGCTTCCCGTCGCGAACAACGAATAGCCGCGTCTCGTTCGGCGTGACGCTGTAGCTCATAATCGCCACGTCAGGGCTCAGTCGCTCCACGACGTCGCTCAGCCGAGCCGCAGGCGGATCGACGCTCTCCGCGAGCGCAGGATCGAGCTCGCGCTGCCGCGTGTGGACGACCTGACGCTCCTGCTCGAGCTCCGCCAGGCGGTCGCGCAGGCGCTCCACCTCACGTCGATGCTCCGGCGCCGCATCCGCTTGGAACAACGCTCTCCACGTTGCTTCGTACTCGCGCACGAGGCGGTTCCGGCGCTCCGCGAGCTCGGGCCGCGCCGCGCGCTCCAGGCGCAAGGGCCGGTGGCCGAACAGCTCCCGCCCCTGATTCGCCCGGTAGCGCTCCAGGAGATCGAAGGCCCCTCGTTCGTCGCCGAGCTCGAGGAGCAGGTCGATCGTCTCCTTGTAGACTGCCGAGTGCCCCGCGCGGAAGCGGGCGCGCGACAGATCCGAGATTCCCAGGCTCCCGACCTGGGCTTCGACTGCCCGCAGCGCGCGCTGGAAGTGTGCGAGCGCCTCCCGCCGAGACGAGGCGGACACGGCAATCCGTCCCAGCGCCTGATGCGACATCGCCCCGAGGGAGGAGTGCGGCGCCAGGCGCGAACGGATCGCCAGCGCTGCCTCGTGATGGACCCGCGCAGAAGCGAGATCGCCCGCGTGGTGGGCCCATTCTCCCATCTGATAATGCGTCTCCGCGTGATCGAGGCTGCCGGGAAGTAGCCGCTCCCACGCCGCCAGCGCGGACGCAAGATGCCGTCGAGCCCGATCCCGCTCACCGAGCTCGAGGAGCACCGCTCCCAGGCTGGTTTGCACTCTCGGCGGGAACTTGCTCGCCGGGTAGTGGGTCTCCAGGATCTCCAGCGCCTGCATCATCGCGTCGCGCGCCCGCTCCAACTCACCCGCGTCGTAGGCAACCGCACCGATCTCGCGCAGCACGAATGCCCGGTCGGCCGCGTGCAGGCCGAGCGCATCGATCAAGCGCAGCGCCTGGCGGTAGCGGCGTCGCGCCAAGGACAGCTCTCCCCGAACGTGCGCCACCTGGCCGAGCCCGCGCAGGCTCCAGGCCACGAGCAAGCTGCCTGGTGAGTCCCGCTCGAAGATCGCGCGTGCATCCTCGAAGCTCCCCTCCGCCGCCGCGAGCTCTCCGCGCTCGAGGGCTACGGCACCAAGCCCCATGTGTAGAGTCGCGAGGTTGCTGTCGTCGATGCCCACGCGGCGGAAGCGACTCCCCGCCTCCTGATATCGCTGCTCCGCCAGGGAGAGATCCGATTGCCAGTAGGCCAGCATGCCGGCCTCCTGCAAGGCGAAAGCGGCGAGTGGGTGATCGGAATCGAGCTGCTCCGCGACGAGACGCGCTTCGTCTAGATACGCCCCCGCCCGATCGAAGCGGCTTTGGTTCCGCTCGACCTTGCCCAGGCCGATTGTCGCTGCAATGTAATCCGCTCCGCGCGCGCCTCGGCGCGTCCAGCCGTCACGCACACGGCGGTACGCTTCTCCTGCTCCAGCGTGATCGGAAGCGCGGAAGCGCGCATCGCCCAGACGGAGCCGCAGATGGTCGAGCCACACCGGCGGCACGTCCGTCTCGTCGATTCCCTGGGTGTAGGCGTCGATTGCCGCCTCCATCTGCGTCGCCTCTTCGCGCATCCCGCCGATCTGCAGCCAGGTCCACGCAAGGAGCTCGGGGTCGCGCAGTTCGTCGGCGCACCGCATCGCGGCGCCCATCCACCTGTCGAGCGCTTCGGCACGCTGCCGCTCGGCAAGCACTCGGGCCATGGCAACGGACAACCAGCAGGCTGCGGCGGGGCGCGCCGCGCGCTCCTGCCGGGCAAGTGCCTCCCAGATCCGTGTGCCGCGGGCGACGTCCCCGCCCGCTATCGCTCGCTTCCCGTTTAGGAAGCGATGCTCACCGCTCGGAGAAAAGCGTGGCCGTGTGTCGAGCTTCCAGGGTGCGGGCGGCAACGACGCTTTCAGGCTTCTACCTGCCCGCCGAATGTCGAGCAAAACGATACCCGTCTGTCCCGCGCGTAGCGCCGCCTCGTCTGCGTCGGATGGTGTGCTGAGCGATCTCCAGCGAACCTGGGGCTCGGAGGGCGGCCCTCCACTTGCCCTCCAGGCGATCAGCACGTCGCCGGGCTGCAGTCCGGCGCGCGCCGCGCCATAACCGGCGGCCGCAGCCTCCACGACGAGACCTCCGAAGGAGTCCTCCGCCGGCGGCGTACACGCCTGCCAGACAACGAGCAGCGCCGCGCCGAAGAGCTGTGGAGCAAGCCATCGCCGTGCGGGCCCGTGCCGCATTTACTCCTCGATGCTGAACCAGAATGGCCCCAGCATCGGGCGCGCCACCTGGCCAGCCACGTCCACCGTCCAGAAGTAGGCGCCGCCCACCGCGAGCTTGCTGGTGATCTCAGACGGGAGCGTGATGGAAGTCTCTTCCGTTGCCGGGCCCTTCCAGAGCAGCGCCGCGTCCTCGTCGTAGACCTGCACGCGGTACTCGACCGCGCCAGCTTGCGCCGGCCACGAAACGGAGAACGGCGGCACCTCGAGCACGGCACCAGCGGCGGGCTGGACGCGCTTTTCCAGCACGGCGTCGCCGCGTCTCGTGTCGTCTACGGACACCGGACCTCGCGTTCTTCCCAGCCACACCACGGTTGTGCCGAGGGTGACGAGGAGCACCGCTGCGGCGGCGGACGCGAGCCAGGGCAGACGGCGGCGCGGCAGCCCGCGCCGCGCGTCGGCGTGAAGGGCGCGCAGCGTGCGGTAGCTCTCGGCACACTGACGGCACTCGGTGACGTGGTGCGCCACCGACGCGTGATCTTCCGTGGTCAGCTCGCCAAGGACGAGCGCTGCCAGGGCGTCGTCTCCGGGGCAGCCGCCCGAGCCAGTTCGCATGCCGGCCTGATAGGCGTCGCGCCAGGCGCGCGCGTCAGGAGCTTCCATGCTGTTCTCCCACCCTCGCCCGCAGCCGTTCCAGACCGCGGTAGATACGGTGACGCGCCACCGATTCGGTCCAGCCGAACAGCTCGGCGACCTCGGCGTGGTTGAAGCCCGCGAGCCACGCGCGCAGCGCCGCCGCCTCGCCGGCGTCGAGCGTCGCCAGCACCTGTTGGACCAGCAGCGCGCGCTCGGCAGACTCGAGCGTGCCTGGCCGGTCAGGTCGGCGACCAGATCCGGGACGCTCCACCTCGTCTAGCGGCGCGGCTTCCGGCTTCAGGCGGCGCACCATCGCCAGTGCGGTGGTCAGCGCTACCTTGTATACGTACGAGGCGGGATGGTGGATCTCGTTCCCATGCTGGAGCCGTTTCCACAGCGCCAGGTGCACTTCCTGCTGGACATCGGGGACGAGCGTCCCGTATCGACTGCCGCAGACGCGTCGAATGGCCGACACCATCAACTGGGCATACTGCGCCGCGAGCCGCTCGAACTGGCGATCCGGGTCACCGGGTTCGACCGCTATGGGGTCCGTGACGTGAATTGTGCTCTCGTTGTGCGACCGCATAGCGGTCCCGCGCGCGTCCCTCGACGTTGCTCGGGACGCCCTGAGCCTGGTCGAAGGGCGGCGCGCGCCACATTCTGGTCCGTCTGTTATTAGGAACGACGGAAGCGGGGCGACGGAACAGGCCACCGCACGGCCGTTGCGGGGCGGTGACCTGACCATCCGTCCTGGGGACTATGCGGTCCCCCCAAATGGACGTTTACGAGTTCAGAGGAGGGTCAGTGGCGGCAATTCAACGCTGACGCCACAGCTCACCGACTGCCTTCGAGCATTGCCGACAGCAGGGCTTGGTACTCTTCGTGACACTCGGCGCAGATCTCGAGATGCTCGCGGACCAGCCGCAGCGCTTCGGGAATCTCTTTGCCGGCCAGTTCGGTTTCGCAATACTTGGCGACTTGCATCAGGCAGTCGTCACACCCGATCTCGACGTCGCGTGTCGCGAGCAACGCCTCGCATAAATCCCGGGCGTTCTTCAACGTCAGGTGGTCCATTTCAATCTCCCGCCGGCTGCAGGGCCCAGTCTACCTGATCCCAAGACAACCCGGACGCCAGCAACTTTCCCTTCAATTGCTTCCGCCCGTCATGACCAAGTTTGTAGAGCGCGTTTCGTGTCATTCCCATCCGGATGGCGAGCTGTTCCTGCGGAACGCCTCTCAATTCCGCTGTCAGAACCTGCCGCTGCTTCGGTGTGAGCTCGCGCAGACCGGCATCCAGTATTTCGAGGATCTCTTTCCTCGCGAGCGCCCGCTCGGGACGGTCGACCGAGGTATCCGTGATCACCTTCGCGAACCCGTCCGCGCTCATCAGCGGATCCAGCGAGACGTCGCGCCAGCGGCTTCGGCGCATCTCATTGAACGCCACGCGGATTGCAATCGCGAGCGCCCAGGTCGTAAACCGGCTCTCCCCGCGGAACTGGCTCAGGCTCCGAGTAATCTGAAGCATCGAGTCCTGCGCAAAATCCTCGACCAGAGGGAGGGCTGTCGGACGACTCTGGAGGGCCTTTTGCAGCCCGCGCACGAGGAACAGGCGCAGCTCCGAGTATGCGGCCTCGGCGTCCGGACCGCTC
>JBOGIN010001292.1:0-5299 GCA_050742275.1 Vicinamibacteraceae bacterium | reverse complement strand
ATTCAGTACAACGCCGACGGCAGCTTCGAGCGTCTCGAGGTGGATCAGGATGGGAATGGCGTTTTCGCGCCGCCGGCGACTCCATAGCGTCACGTCCGGCGCGCTCGGCGCGCCCCTGGTGGTACTGATGCTGCTCGCGCCGCTTGCGCATGCGCAGCCGCCGGCCCTCAATGTGCCTGAGGTGGCGGCAGAGCAGGAGGATCCGGTTGCCAGCGCCCCTGTCCGTCTCGGCCCGGTGGGCCTCGCGCCGACGATTGCCATTACGAATCTCGGCGTCGACACGAACGTCTTCCACCGCGCGTCGGCATCGGATTCGGATTTCACCGCCACGCTGACGCCTGCCACCGCCGCGTGGTTGCGCACGGCCGATGGCCTGCTGAGCATGAACGGCAGCGTCGACTTCGTGTACTTCGGACAGTTCAAGTCCGAGCGGTCCGTCAATGGCCGCGGACAAGCGCGCTACGAGTACCGCTTCAACCGGCTCACGCCGTTCGTCGCCGCCAGCGCGCTGAGCACGCGGGCGCGACCGGGCTATGAAATCGACGCGCGAGCACGACGCCAGGAGTACGACCTCGCCGCCGGCATCGAGCTTCGCGCCCTGAGCAGGACGAGCGTCGCGCTCGCCGCACGACGACGGACCGTCGACTTCGCTGGCGATGCCATCTTCATGGGCACCAGCTTGGAGGAGAGGCTCAACCGCCGCGTGGAGGGCGTCGATCTCGCCGTTCGCCAGCGGCTCACGCCGCTCACGACTGCGGTGGTGCGTGCCTCGGGCGAGCGCCATCGCTTCGATCTCAACTCCATCCGCAATACGGACAGCTTCCACCTCACGACGGGATTCGAATTGGACCAGTTCGCGTTGATCCGCGGCCGCGCATTCGTCGGCTACCGTCGATTGACCCCGGCCGGCGGAGGAGGGTTGCCGGGGTTCTCCGGCGCCACGGCGGACATCGACGTCGCCTACACCGCCCCTACGGACACGCGCCTCTCTCTCGGCGTCTCGAGCGACGTGAACTACTCATTCGAGCTCGAGTACCCCTACTACGTCCAAACGGGGTGGACGATCTCCGTTCTACAGCGTCTGACCAGTCGTTGGGACGTCCTGGTGCGGGGGGGCCACGACCGCGTGGGCTACCGCGGCGAAAGCGCGCTCGTGCCGGGCCAACGTGTCGATTTCGTCGACCACGTCGGTGGAGGAATAGGTTACCAGCTTGGGCACGACACGCGGCTTGGCTTCGACGTGCTCTCCTACCATCGGAGGACGGATCTGCCCGATCGGGGCTACAGAGCCATCCGATCCGGCTTGTCGGTGACTTATGGTTTCTAGCAGACTACGGCCTACGGCCGCACTCCCCGACGCTCACTCGAGAACTCGGAACTTGACACGACGTGTCAAGTCTCTCGCTCTCAAGGGTTCTAATGGCGTTCACTCCAAACGACGGCAACACGGACGGCTAATCACCGTCGTTCTGTCAGTGGTCACCTACGCTGCCATCGGCGCGTGGAGCGATCTGACGATCGCATCGCTTCACGCCACGACGCAGCCGCCCGGCGAATCGCAACAGGAGCCATCGCAGCCCACACCATCGATGCCGTCACCTGCGCAGCCTCCACCGTCGCCACCTCCCGTCTCGGAGCCGACTCCCCCGCAACCAAGCTGGCCGCAGCCAGTGCCGAGCCCGCTGCCGGGCCAGGCCGAGCCGAGCCAACCCGCTACGGGTCCGGCCCAACAGGTGTTGATGGGACCCACACCGTCACTCCCGGTCGGCTACACGATCGGTGCGTCGGATGTGCTCGCGGTCACGGTCTGGGATCAGGCTGACCTCGGCGGACGGTTCGTGGTCGACGGAGATGGCACGTTCATGTTCCCGTACATCGGCCGCGTGACGGCAGGTGGATTGACGCTCCAGGAGCTCGAAGGGGAGCTCAAGCGCCGGCTCAAGGAGGGGTACTTCAAGGATCCACAACTGACGGTTGTCGTGGAGCAATACCAGAGCCAACGGCTCTACATCGTGGGCGAGGTGAGAAGCCCCGGCACGTACCCGTTGACCGGGAACATGACGTTGATCGAGGCCGTCGCGCGCGCCGGCTCGACATTGCCGACCGCGAGCTATGAGGCGCTCGTCGTACGAAGCCCGACTGGCAAGAACGCCAAAGGCCCCACCCTCCCGGACGAGGCCCGCGCAGCGGACGTCGTCCGTGTGAACCTCAAGGCGTTGCAGAGCGGCGCCCGGGACGAGAACGTGCAGCTTCGCAACGGCGACACGATCTTCGTCCCTCGCGCGGAGATGATCTACGTGTTTGGACAGGTCAACAGCCCGGGGTCGTACGCGATCGGCCAGGGCACCACCGTTCTCCAGGCGCTCTCGCTCGCGGGGGGTGTGACCGACCGCGGGTCGACGGGTCGCATCAAGATCATGCGCATTGTCGAAGGAGAGAAGAAAGAGGTGTCGGCCGAGCTCACCGATGCGGTGCAGGCCGGCGACACCATCATGGTGCCCGAACGGTTCTTTTGAGGGCCGCAGCCTTCGGCTGCGCCCCTCACGCTCATTCGATGCGCCAGACACGTGACGCTGCCCGTCGCGTGTCAGCCCCTCGGAGGTTCTCTAGATGGATCCAATCCTACCGCTTTCAGATCGCCACGGCGCGGAACGGTCCGTGTCCAGCCAGCCTCGCGTGGACGGCGGCACGCTGCCCCCACCACCCGATGCGACCGGCGCCCCCGACGTGCGCCGGGCCGACGGGTACTCCGACCACGCGTACGGCGCGTCGCTCGAGAGCACGACAGGCGGTGGCGGTGGCCGTCTGCTCGAGTACCTGAAGATTCTCTACAAGCGCCGCCGGATGGCGCTCACGGCGTTCGTGGTGATCTTTGGCGGCATCACGCTCTACACGTTCACGGCCACCCCGCTCTACGAGGCCAACGCGCAAGTGCTCATCGAGAGCGAGCTGGCCAACGTCGTCCAGTTCGAGGAGGTCATCGACCAGAACCGGCAGGCGGACGACTACTATCAGACGCAGTACCGGATCCTCGAGAGTCGAGCGTTGGCACACCGCACGATCGAGGCGCTCGAGCTCTGGGACCATGCGTTGCTCGCACCGAAAACGGACGACCACGGGCCCAGCGTCGCGAGCGTGACGTCGGCGGTCACGGGCTGGGTGCAGCGGCTCGCGACCGGCACGGCGGCCGACGCGAGCGAGCCGGCGGACGACAGCGAGACCCTGATCCAGTCCGACGTCATTGACACGTTTCTCCGACACCTCAAGGTCGCCCCCGTTCGGAACAGCCGTCTCGTCAATATCGTCTTCGTGTCGCCGGATCCGGGGCTCTCGGCTCACGTCGCGAACGCGCACGCCAAGCAGTACATCGACCAGAATCTCGAATACAAGTTGGCCGCAGCCAAGGAGGCTGCAGACTGGCTTGGCCAGCGGGTGAACGAGCAGGGCCAGCTGGTCGAGACGAGCGAGCAGGCCCTTCAGGAGTATCGCGAGAAAACGGACTCCATCTCACTCGAGGACCGCCAGAACATTGTCGTGCAGCGTCTTGCAGAGCTGAACGCCGCGCTCACACGGGCGCGGACGGAGCGGATCCAGAAGGAGACCGCCTACAGGCAATTGGAAGCCATTCAAGACGATCCGGACAAGCTCGATACGTTCCCGGCGATCCTGGGCAATGCCTTCATTCAACAACTGAAGGGCCAGCTCGCGGATCTTCAGCGCCAACGCGCGCAACTGGCCGAACGGCTCGGCGAGCGCCATCCCGAGATGATCACGATGCAGACGGCCATTCAGAGCACGGACCAGCGGATCCGCACCGAGGTTCAAAAGGTCGTGCAGGCCGTGAACAACGAGTACCAAGCCGCCGTCACACAGGAGCAGACGGTCGCCGCCGCGCTCGATGAGCAGAAGAACGAAGCCATGAAGCTCAACGCGGCGGGCATCGAGTACGGGGCGCTTCAACGATCCGCCGAGAGCAACCGTGGCATGTTCCAAGGCCTGCTTCAGCGGACGTTGGAGACCGATATCAGCTCGGAGCTCAGGACCAACAACGTGCGCCTCGTGGATCAGGCCACGACGCCGCGACGCCCGGCGTCGCCGAGGCCGCTCGTCAATCTCGTCGGCGGCTTGCTTGGCGGACTGGTCTTTGCGCTTGGTCTGACGTTCTTGACCGAGTCGTTGGACAGCCGCGTCAAGTCGCCCGAGCAGATCAAGGCCGATCTGCGCATCCCCTTCCTCGGCATCGTGCCGATCGTGTCCTCCGCGGCGCAGGAGGGCCCGCTTCTCAGCCAGGACAACGTGCCGCACGATTTTGCCGAAGCCATCCGGGGCGTTCGGACGAACGTGCTCTTCTCAGTGGTGGAGGACGGCTGCAAGTCGATTGTGATTACGAGCACCGGCCCCAGAGAAGGCAAGACGGTCCTGGCCGGCAGTCTTGCGCTGGCTGTAGCACAGGCAGGACAGCGTGTCCTGCTCGTCGATTGCGACATGCGCCGCCCCAGGATTCACGAGCTGCTGGGCGTCCCGCAGGAGCCCGGCCTTTCGAACATCATGGTCGGCGAGGTGCGTCCAGACGACGCGGTGCGTCAGGTGGCAACGGCCAATATCTGGGTGCTGCCGGCGGGCAAGCTGCCGCCGAACCCGGCGGAGCTCCTCGGGTCCGCGCGGTTCGCGCAGTACCTTGCCGAGCTCAAGCAACATTTCGACTGGATCATCCTCGACTCGCCTCCGGTGCTCGCGGTCACGGACGCGTCGGTGCTCGCGCATCAAGCCACCGGAGTGCTGTTCGTGATCGGCGCGGAGATGACGGGGCGCGGCGCCGCCAAGGCCGCGCTCGAGCAACTCGACGCGGTCAAGGCACGCCACTTCGGAGCGGTTCTGAACAAGGTCGATCTCCGGAGGAACAGCTACTACTACTCGCACTACTATCGGCGCGAGTACGAGTCGTACTATCGGCAGCCTCGTGCCTGATCCAATTCTCCGCTCTCACACCAGCAGGCGAGCGTGGCGTGGGTGTCCAACCAGAACGGCTGAGACTCGTGCACATTGCGACAGTGCCGCAATCGCTTCGCTTCCTTGCGGGCCAGGTCGGCTTCATGAAGACGCAGGGCTTCGATGTCGCCGCGATTTCCTCGCCAGGGCCGGAGCTGGGCGAATTCGGAGAACGGGAACAGGTGCCGGTGCATGCGGTCTCGATGCCGCGGCAGATCGCGCCACTGGCGGACCTGCTCGCGGTGGCGCGCATCACGCGCTGGCTGCGCCGGTACCGCGCCGACATCGTGCACGCGCACACTCCCAAGGG
>JBOGIN010001291.1:0-3186 GCA_050742275.1 Vicinamibacteraceae bacterium | reverse complement strand
GACTACCCCTCTGGCGAGCAGGGCATCCTGCTCGAGCCCTCGGATCCGCACCTCGCGCGGCAGAACCCCGCCGACTACATCGAGGGGCTTGGTGTCTCGCTGGCGCGCGCGCTCGCGGAGGCGGCGCCCGAGCCTGGCTTCGCGCCATCGCAGGTCATCGGCATCGGTGTGGATACGACCGGCTCCACGCCGATTCCGGTCGATGCACGCAATCAACCGCTCGCCCTCGACGCGCGGTGGCGTGGGCAGTTGGCGGCGCAGGCATGGCTCTGGAAGGATCACACGGCCGCCGAGGAGGCGGCGACGATCACCGCGCTTGCTCGAGAGCACGCACCGGAGCTCTTGTCACCGATCGGCGGCGTGTACTCCTCCGAGTGGTTCTGGTCGAAGGTCTGGCATTGTCTCCGCGTCGCGCCCGACGTGTTCGATGCTGCCGCGAGCTGGGTGGAGCTGGCGGACTTCGTGCCCGCGCTCCTTGCCGGCGTCGACAATCCTCGCCGTGTCATGCGATGCGCCTGCGCGGCGGGTCACAAGGCGCTGTACTCCGACACGTGGGGCGGCTTGCCATCGAAGGCGTTCTTGACTCGCCTCGATCCACGGCTAGCGGCGCTGCGCGATCGCCTCTACGACAACGCGTATCCCGCCGATCGCCCGGCGGGGCGGTTGTCGAAGACGTGGGCAACGCGCTTCGGTCTCTCCGAAGGGATTCCTCTCGCCATGGGCGCCTTCGACGCTCATTACGGCGCCGTCGGCGCAGGCGTGCGGAGCGGCACGCTCGTCAAGATCATCGGCACCTCGACGTGCGACTGTGCCATTGCACCAGCGCGCGAGCGGATGGCGGATATTCCAGGCATCTGCGGGATCGTCAACGGGTCGATCATGCCCGGCTACTACGGCCTCGAGGCGGGGCAATCGGCTGTGGGAGACATCCTCAAGTGGTGGGCCGAAGGCGTTTGTCAAGGACGCGAGACGCTCCACGACGATCTCTCAACCGAAGCGGCACGGCTGCAGCCGGGTGAGTCGGGACTCCTGGCGCTCGACTGGAACAATGGCAACCGGACGATCCTCGTGGATCCGCGCTTGACAGGCCTCATTGTCGGCCAAACGCTGCACACCTCGCGAGCCGAGATCTATCGCGCGCTCATCGAAGCCACGGCCTTTGGCGCGCGGGCGATTATCGAGCGTCTGAAGGAGTACGGCGTGCCAATCGAGCGCGTCGTCTGCTGCGGCGGCATCGCCGAGAAGAACCCGTTGTTCATGCAGATTTACGCTGACGTGCTCGGCTATCCGATGTACATCGCGGGCTCGCCGCAGACCTCTGCGCTCGGCGCCGCCATTGCGGCAGCGGTTGCGGCAGGGAAGAGCGCCGGCGGCTACGATTCCTTCGAGGATGCGCAAGCGCAGATGACCAGCGTCGGGGACCGCGTCTTCACGCCGAATGCCCAGGCGCGAAACGTCTACGATGCGCTCTATGCCCTGTACCGGGAGCTGCACGACAGCTTTGGCGGCGTTCCGGACGCACGGGCGGAGCTCGGCTCGTTGATGAAGCGGCTGTTGGCGATTCGGGAGCGAGCGGTGAAGAACGAGGGTGCGGCGGTCGCGTGAACGGAGGGAAGAGCGCTCGGATGATTGCCGAGGATCTGCGAGAGCTCGTGTATCGCGCGAACCAGCGCCTTGCGGCCAGCGGTCTCGTGCTCGGCACGTTTGGCAACGTCTCGGGCGTCGACCGCCACGCAGGGCTGCTCGTCATCAAGCCGAGTGGGGTCGCGTACGACGCGCTCACGCCGGCGCACATGGTCCCAGTTTCGCTCGACACCGGCGAGGTGATCGACGGCACGCTCCGGCCATCCTCCGACACCCCGACACACCTCGAGATCTATCGTGCGTTCACGTGCGGTGGCATCGTGCACACGCACTCCGAGCATGCGACCATCCTCGCACAGGCGCAGCTGCCCGTCCGGTGCATGGGCACCACACACGCCGATTATTTCCGCGGGGATGTTCCCGTCACCCGGCCCATGCGTCCGAAGGAGATTGCCGAGGCCTACGAGCGCAACACCGGCCTCGTCATCGTCGAGGCGTTTCGCTCCACCGCCGTATCCTCCGAGGAAGTGCCCGCCGTGCTCGTCGCCAACCACGGCCCGTTCGCCTGGGGGCCCGATCCGTTGAAGGCCGTCGAGCACGCGCGCGTGCTCGAGTTCCTGGCGCGAATGGATGTCATGGGACGCCTCATTGCTCCTGATGCTCCCCGGCCATCACCGGAGCTCGTCGACAAACACTATCTGCGCAAGCACGGCGCGGGAGCCTACTACGGGCAAACGGAGACTTCATAGGATGCAGGTGATTCGCTTCCACGGTCGGCAGGATGTGCGTTTACACGAGGAGCCGCGGCCGACACCACGTGCGGGCGAGGTGCTCGTGCGCGTGACGGCCGTCGGGATCTGCGGGTCCGACCTTCACTGGTTCGAGGAGGGCGGTATCGGCGGGACGAGCTCTACGCGTGCCCTGGTCCTCGGACACGAGTTCGCCGGTGAGACCAGCGACGGGCGCCGCGTCGCCGTCGAGCCTGCGGTCCAATGTGGTCGCTGCGAGTGGTGCGAGCGCGGCGATCCCAACCTCTGTCAGGCCGTGCGATTTGCGGGACATGACGATGACGGCGCGCTGCGCGAGTGGATGGCGTGGCCGGAACGCTGCTTGATCGATCTGCCGGAGGCGCTCTCCGCGGTGGACGGTGCGATGCTGGAGCCGCTCGGTGTCGCGATTCACGCGATCGACCTCGCACACATCAAGCCGGGCGCGCTGGTCGGTGTCTTCGGCTGCGGTCCTCTGGGGCTGCTGCTGTTGCAGGTCGCGCGCCATGCTGGCGCCGCCTCGCTCTTTGCCACCGACCTGGCCAGTCGATCCCATCGACTCGACGCCGCACGCGCGCTTGGGGCGGAGGCGGTGGCCGCCCAGGAAGGCCGCGAAGGGCGCGAGATTCACGCAATGACGCGCGGGCGTGGCCTCGACATCGCCATCGAGGCCGCAGGCGACAACCGCGCCGTCGACGCCGCAGTCAGTGCGTTGCGCCCAGGCGGACGCCTCCTGCTGGTTGGTATTCCCTCTGGAGAGCGAACCTCGTTTCTCGCGTCGGAAGCGCGCCGCAAGGGGCTGACCTTCGTCATGGTGCGCCGCATGAAGCACACG
>JBOGIN010001290.1:0-9559 GCA_050742275.1 Vicinamibacteraceae bacterium | reverse complement strand
ACCTTGGGATCATCTTCCGGCAGCGGTTTGTAAGCGACTTGGCTGGATGAGCCGGTGAGACGAATGATCGTGCGCGCCAGCTGGTCGAGCGTCAGCTCGTGGGGGTTGCCGATGTTGACCGGGTCGTTCACATCGGATTCCATCAGGCGGACGATCCCGTTGACGAGATCACTGATGTAACAGAAGCTTCGCGTTTGGCTGCCGTCGCCGAACACGGTCAGCGGCTCGCCCCGAAGGGCTTGACCGATGAACTCCGGCACCGCGCGGCCGTCCTTCACGCGCATGCGCGGCCCGTAGGTGTTGAAGATCCTGACGATCTTCGTGTCGAGCCCGTGGTAGCGATGATACGCGACCGTCATGGCCTCGGCGAATCGCTTGGCTTCGTCGTACACCCCGCGCGGGCCGATCGGGTTGACGTTCCCCCAGTAGGATTCCTTCTGCGGATGCTCGCGCGGATCGCCGTATACCTCGGAGGTCGACGCCAGCACGAACTTGGCGCCCTTCTCCTTGGCGAGACCGAGCGCTTTGTGCGTTCCGAGCGCCCCGACCTTCAGCGTCTGGATGGGCAGCTGGAGGTAGTCGATGGGGCTCGCAGGGCTGGCCCAGTGGAGCACGTAGTCGACCGGTCCGCCGATGTAGATATAGTTCGTGACGTCGTGCTTGATGAACTGAAAGTCGCGATTGACCAAATGCGAGATGTTCGCGACGTCGCCCGTGAGCAGGTTGTCGATCCCGATGACCGCGTACCCGCGATTCAACAGCGTCTCGGCGAGGTGCGATCCAATGAATCCGGCCACGCCGGTGATGACGATTCGCCGCATTTAGTGAGCGTGCTTGTGGAAGAACCCACGAAAGAGAGTGAGCCACATGATCTTGAGATCCAGCATGACCGACCAGTTCTGAATGTAGTAGAGATCGTACTCGATCCGCTTCTCTATTGACGTGTTGCCGCGCCAGCCGTTGACCTGTGCCCAGCCCGTGAGCCCCGCACGCACCTTGTGGCGCAACATGTACTGCGGAATCTGATGCCTGAACTGCTCGACGAAATGCGGCCGCTCCGGCCGCGGACCCACCAGCGACATGTCGCCCTTCAGGACGTTCCAGAACTGCGGGAGCTCGTCCATGTTGCTGCGCCGGAGGAGCCGGCCGACCGGCGTGCACCGCGGATCGTCTGCGGTCGCCATGACCGGTCCGGTGAGCTGCTCCGCGTCGAGGTACATCGACCGGAACTTCCACACGTGAAACGATCGGCCGTCGAGCCCCATGCGCTCCTGCCTGAACAGCGCGGGCCCAGACGAGGTGAGCTTGATCAGCAGCGCCACGAGCGCGATCGGCAGGGCGAGCAGGACCAGGGCGGCTGTCGACAACATCATGTCGATGGCGCGCTTGAGCACGGCGTTGAAGCCACGCAGCGGCGCGTCATGGATGTCGATGATGGGGATGCCGTCGAGGTCTTCCAGGCGCGCCTTGAGCGAGATCATCTGCAGCAGGTCCGGAACGACCTTGATGTCGACGATCTCGCGGTTCGCATGATCGACGAGCGCGAGCATCCTGACGTGCTCGTCGAGCGGCAGCGCCACGTACAGTTGGTCGATCCGCTCGCGCTGGATGATGTCGGCGGTGTCGTCGAGTGTCCCGAGCAGCGGAAGGCCGCGGTAGCCCATGTGGTCGTCGGCGGCCCTGTCGTCGACGAAGCCGATCACCTTGAGGCCGAGCTCGCGGTGCTCGAGCACCTTGTCGGCGACGAGCCGGCCCAGATCGCCGGCGCCGGCGATCAACACGCGCTTGAGGCCAATGCCCTTCCGCCAGCGGCCCTCCATGACCTCGCGGACCACTTCGCGGGAGCAATACGTGAGGCCAACCGTCAAGACGAGGAAGAAGCCCCAGACGAGCTGCGACACCTCGAAGACACCGCGGTCCTTCAGCGCGTCCGAGACGTAGTACGCCTGGATGTACAGGGTGGAGACCACGCCGAGAACGACGGCGAGAACCGTGCCGACGAAGACGGCAAAGAAGTCGTCGACGCGCGAACGGCCGCGCCGCAAACGGTAGATGCCGTGCAACTGGTACGAGAGCGGCACCAGCAGGCCGATGAGCGGCAGGATGAGAAGGTACTGGGAGAACGGCGGGTGTCCCTTGGTCAACGGGATGAGGCCGCTCTCGAACCGAATGAGATACGCGAGCACGAAGGCCGTCATCCCCAGCAGGGCGTCGGTCCCCACGTGAATCGCGATCAGCAAGCGGTTCCAGCGTTTTACCATCGCACCTTGTCAATCGGGCTCTGGATCAGATCCAGGAGCACGAGCCGCAGCTCCTGATAGAACCGGCTGAGGGAGAATCGCTCGGCATGCCGCCTGATGGCGTCCGGCGCGAACTCCTCCCGCTCGCCGCGTGTCAAGCCCGCGATGAACCCCTCGACCGACGCATCCGCTGTCAGAATGCCGGTGACGCCGTCGACCACGCTCTCGCGCGCACCGCCGCGCCCCAGCGCGACGACCGGCCGGCCGCAGGCCTGCGCCTCGAGCGGCACTAAGCCGAAGTCCTCTTCCCCCGGTAACAGCACCGCGCGCGCGCGCCGGTAGAGGTCGCGCACGCCCTGGTCGCTCAGCCAGCCGACGAATTCCACCTCGCCGCCGGCGAGCGCTCGCAGTCGAGGTAGCTCTGGACCCTCGCCCACCACCTTGAGCGGCCTTCCCAGGCGGCGGCAGGCTTCAATCGCCACTTCGAGCCGCTTGTACGGCACCAGCGCCGAGACCACCAGGTAAAAGCCCTCTGACGCACGCCCATCGGGCTGAAAGAAGCCGGTGTCGACCGGTGGGTGCACGACAACCGCTCGCCGATTATAGTATCGGTGGATTCGTGTCGCAACATACTGGGAATTCGCCACATAGCGGTCCGGTCGTCGGCTCGTGGCGCGATCCCAGCGCGCGAAGCCCGCCAGACCGAGTCGAAAGAACGGGCTAGCCCAGCCGCTCCGCTCGCGGCCGAAGTACGCCTCGAACTGATCCCAGGCGTACCGGACAGGCGTGTGGCAATAGCAGAGGTGCCGCGTCTTACCTGGCGCGACCACCGACTTCACCGCGCAGTGGCTCGAGCTAATCACGAGGTCGAAGCCGTCGAAGTCCCACTGCTCGACCGCCCACGGAAAGAGCGGCAGCAAGTGGCGGTACCAGCGGGTGGCGCGCGGGAGCCATTGGACCGGAGACGTTCGCAGGCCGCGTTGTTCGATTGCGGGGGCCATGCTCCCGCGGCGATGGACCAGGGTGAAGAGCGTCGCGTGGGGAAACAGCCGGACGATGGCCTCGAGGACGCGCTCGCCGCCCCGCGTGCCGGTCAGCCAGTCGTGAACGATGGCGACACGCAGGCCGTGTGTCTCGCGTTGCCAGGTTGCCTCGTCAACGACAGTCACCTGCTCACCTCGTTGCCTCATCTCACCCGAGGCATCCGCCCTCATCACCCTGTCACCCTACTACTCCGCGGCGACCTCATCGTAAATCTCGCGCACGCGGCGTACGGAGCGCTCCCACGAGTAGACCCGTGCGCGTGCCAAACCGCGCGCCCGGAGCGTCTCCCGCAGGTCGCCGTCGGTCAGCACGCGCCTGATTGCGTCGGCAATGGCCTGCGTATCGTAGGGATCGATGAGCAGCGCCGCGTCGCCGACCACCTCCGGCAGGGACGAGACATTCGAGGTGACGACGGGCGTGCCACTTGCCATGGCCTCCAGGGGAGGCAGGCCGAAGCCTTCGTACAATGATGGAAACACGAACACCCCGGCCAGTCGATAGAGCACGGCCAGCGTGCTGTCCGGCACGAATCCGAGGAAGCGGACGTGCGTATGAAGCTTGTTTCGGTGGACCGCGCGCCTGAGCGTCGTGTACTTGGAGATCTCGTCGCCGATGACCAGGAGCTTGACGTGGTCGAGTCCGCCGCGCTGTACGAGGCCAAACGCTTCGATCAGGCGCCCGATGTTCTTGTGCGGCTTGACGTTTCCCGCATACAGCACGAACGGGTCGTAGAGCTGATACCGCTCGCGCACGACACGGATCTCCTCGTCGGTCGGCGGCGTGCCAAATCGATCGTCGATGGCATTGGGGATGACCGTCACTTTCTCGCCGGGCACACGGCAATAGCGCAGGATGTCGTGCTTCGACGCTTCGGACACCGTCAGGATCCGGCAGGCGGCCCGGGCGGCGGTCCACATGGAAGCGCGGGCGTAGCTGTAGGCGAGCCGATTGGGCAGGTACTGCGGGAACATCAGGTGGATGCAGTCATGGATGGTTACGACCGACTTGCATCGAACCAGCGGCGGCAGCACGTAGTGTGGCGTGTGGAAGACGTCGATCCGCTCGCGCCGCAGCTTGACGGGCACCGCGAGCTGCTCGCGGACCGAGTAAGGCTTGCTGGCTTCGACCACGGGCCGGAAGTTCCGACCGAGCTGTGTGGCCGCAGCACGGTCCTCCGGCCTGCAGAGCAACACGTACTCCGTTTCGGTGTCGATCCGCGCGAGCTGGCGCAGCATGTTCCGTACGTACGTGCCGATCCCGAAGTCGTGGAGCTTTCGAATGTCGATCGCGATACGCACGGAACCATTATCAGGGATCAGGGGTCAGGGATCAGGGGTCAGCAGGCGACAGGCGCTAGGGATCAGCAGGGGCAAGGGGCGAGGAAGGGTAGGATGGTTGGCCCGAGGGCGGTGGCCAACTGCCGGGCGTCGTGAGCCTTCTTCGTCCGATCTGCTCGGGACTCCCTAAAGGCTGATCCCTAGCGCCTGTCGCCTGCTGACCCCTGACCCCTGAAGCCTGACCTCTGATCATCCGGATGCTTCCCGCGAAGCCGCAAGAAACCCCTGAGCACCGGCGCCCATGCGGGGTGGTGCTTCTCGTAAAACGCGATCTGGCTACGGCGATATGCGGCCGTCGTAGCAGCCGGCGCTGCTCGGCTGGACCGCCCGCGCAGGTGCACCACCTGGACGGCTGGCACGAAGAGAATTCGGCCGCCGTTCGCACGCAACGTGGCACAGAAGTCGACGTCCTCCCCGTACATGAAGAATCGCTCGTCCAGGAGGCCAGCATCCTCTGCCGACCTTCGTCGAACGAGCAGGCAGGCGCCGCTTACCCAGTCGGCGTCGCGCGGCACTCTCGTCCACGCCTGGAGCCGATTGCGGGCCCAGGTGGGTCCCTCCACCGACAACCATCCAAGCGCCTTCTGGCGAAGCTCGTTCCACGGGCCGACCATGCGGCCGAACGACAGCTCCGCGAGACCGTTCCCGTCGACAAGGCGGGGACCGACAGCCGCAGCCTGTGGGTCCGCGAGGAGCGCCGCGCACAGCCCGTCCACGCTGCCAGACGGCACAACGGTGTCGCTGTTGAGGAGCAAGACCAGATCGCTTGTCGTGGCGCGGATGCCTTGATTGGTGGCGCGCGCGAAGCCGACGTTCGTCTGGTTGCGAATGATCAGCGTCTCCGGCCAGGTCGCCGACACGAGGTCGGCGCTGCCGTCGGTCGACGCGTTGTCGACGACGACGATCTCGTGCGGCGTGGCCGGAGGATCCGCGGCGAGCGAAGACAGGCAACCGGCGAGATCCTCGCGGGTATTGAAGCTCACGATCACCATCGCGACGGAGGTCACCGGGCCGGTCACTGGGCAGCCTCTTCGAGCACGCGTAGGGTCTCGTCGGCGGTGGCCTCCCACCTGTATCGCGCCAGCACGCGCGGCGCCTCGTCCAGAATTGCCGCCCGCCGCTCGCTACCGGCCAGGAGGCGCGCCATCACGCGCGCGACGTCGTCCTCGTCCCGAGGGTCGACGAACGCGGCCGCATCACCATAGACCTCGCGTGCGACCGGCGTATCCGCCACGACGATCGGCAGACCCGCTGAGAGCGCCTCGAGCGGCGTCAGGCCGAACCCTTCGTACGTGGACAGGAACACGAAGATCGACGCTTGCGAGTACAGCACCGCCAGCCGCTCCTCGCTCACATAAGGCGTCCACGTGATGGAGGTCTCACAGCCGCTCTCGGCGATGCATTGCTCGATCGGCTCGCGCGGGTGCGTCAGATTCTCTCCAACGATCACGAGGCGCGCGTCCGGCTGTGCCGCCACCACGCGACGGAACGCACGGATGAGCGCCAGCACGTTGCGCCTGTTGAAGATCGATCCCACGTACAGCGCGAGCGGCTCGCGACGTCCTGGGCCTGGCACGACGTGCGCTTTGGCCCCGAGGCGATGATCCACGGCCAGTGGGATCGTGGCGATGCGGTCCGGCGGCACGCGCAGCCACGCTGCAATCTCCCCTGCTGAGAAGCGGCTCATGGTGATGAGGCGTCGCGCGCGCCGGGCGCCCAGCCTGGCCATGAGGCGCCTGCGGAGTCCCTCGCGCCACTGAAACCATTCGGGATGCGTGACGAACGAGATGTCGTGGAGCGTCAGCACGACGGGCACGCGCACGGCCAGCGGCGCGGAATAGGCAGGGCAGAAGAGCACGTCCGGGGGATCGTGCCGTACCGCGCGGGCCAAGTGATGCTGCTCCCAGAGGAGGTTCGGCGAGGCTGGCAGCACCCGCCATGCCGCGGTCGCGCCGCCGGTGCCGATGACGGCATCGCGAGACGAGGGAGGCGACGTGGTGTAGAGCAGGAGCTCGTGCGGACGAGCGATGGCGGTGCGTGTCCAGGCGGCGAGCAGCTCCGCAAGGTACCGGCCGACACCTGTTGGCCGCTCTCCCAGCTCCCTGGCATCGACGGCAATCCGCATCAAGCTGACCCCTGACGCCCGACTGCTGCGCCGTGTCGCTGCCGTGCATGCGCACATGCGGCTTCGTAGGCTGTGCAATGCGCGCGCGCCGATGCCGCCCAGGTGAACTGCCGGGCGCGCACGATTCCTCGCTGGCGCAGCGTCTCGAGCTGCGCTGGATGCGCGAGCAGTTCCTCCAGCGCTGCCGTGAGCCGAGCGCTGTCCGCGGCATCGACCACGACGCCCGCGTCACCGACGACCTCGGGAAGCGCGCCACGGTTCGAGACAATGACAGGAACGCCGGCCGCCATGGCCTCGAGGACAGGAAGACCGAACCCCTCGTCCCACGACGGCAAGACGAGGACAGCGGCGTCGCGGTACAGCGCGGCGCGCCCACCATCCTCGACGTAGCCAACGTGTCTCGTTCTCCCTGCGAGCGGCGGGCGCGCGATCGCCTCCAGCCAGCGCTGCGCCGCCGGTGTGGACGCCCCGGCGAGAACGAGCTCCGGCGCCCTCGGCTGGCGCTCGACCAACCGCGCGTACGCCTCCAGCAGCGTGCCAAGATTCTTTCGTGGCTCCAGCGTGCCGACGAACAAGAGGTACCCCCGATCCGGCACCTGGTCCCGGGGCTGCCAAGGCGGCGCGCCGTGGGGGCACACGGTCACGCGCTCTTCGGCGACGCCCAGTCGCTCCACGACCTGCGTGGCAACGGCATGTGACACGGTCACGATGGCGTCGGCGCGCTGCGCGTGCGCACGGACGAGCGCAGCGTAATCCCGCCGAATCTCGTGACGCGTCCATTCGGGATGATCGAGAAATGCGAGGTCGTGAATCGTGACGACACGGGCCGCGCGGCGCGACGGCAGCATGAGCGGGTGAGGAGCATGGACCACGTCGAACGTGCCGCCCGTCAGCCACTCGACTGACGGCCGCTCCAGTCGGTGCCAGAGAAAGTTCAGCACTCTCACTGGAACCGCGCGATCGACCACCGCGGCGCCAGCGGGCGGCCGCACGAGGACATGGCGCCAGGAGCTGGAGAAGAGCGTGACCTCGTGGGTCCCCTCCTCGACCAGGGCGGCTGCGAGCTGGTGCACGTATTCCCCGACGCCGGAGCGCTGACGCAAGGCAGGACGGTAATCGAGCAGGATACGCAAAGCAGGCGTCAGGGATCAGGGGTCAGGGATCAGCAGGTGAAAGGCTTCAGGCTGAGGCCTACTGATCCCTGACGCCTGATCCCTGACACCTGTGTATGCTAGCGTATTCGTTCGTCCGCCGGCGGATGGAGTGATTACTTATGAAAATAGCGGTGGTCGGAACGGGTTATGTCGGACTGGTGGCAGGCGCCTGCTTTGCCGAGAACGGCAACGACGTCGTCTGTGTCGACAGCGATGAAGGCAAGATACGACAGCTCAGGCGCGGCAAGCTCCCGATTTACGAGCCTGGTCTCCAGGAGCTCGTCGACCGAAACACCGAAGAGAAGCGTCTGAGCTTCACGACGAACCTGCCTCGGGCGGTCCGGCAGTCGAGCCTGGTGTTCATTGCCGTGGGGACGCCCCAGGGGGAGGATGGGTCGGCAGACCTGCAGCACGTGCTCGCCGCGGCGCGCCAGATCGCCGAGGCGATGGACGACTACAAGGTGATTGTCGACAAGAGCACGGTGCCGGTGGGAACCACGGCGCGCGTGCGCGAGGCCATGAGCGCCGAGACCAAGCATCCCTTCAGCGTCGTGAGCAACCCGGAGTTCCTCAAGCAGGGCGCCGCGGTCGACGACTTCCTGAAACCGGATCGCGTCGTGATTGGCGCCGACGACGATCGGGCCGCGCAGCTCATGATGGAGCTGTATGCGCCGTTCACCCGGACGGGCGCGCCGATCATGGTGATGGACTGCGCCAGCGCGGAGCTGTGCAAGTACGCGGCGAACGCCATGTTGGCGACGCGCATCTCGTTCATGAACGAGGTGGCGAACGTCTGCGAGCTGGTCGGCGCCAACGTGGATCAGGTGCGGCGCGCGGTGGCATCGGATCGGCGGATCGGCGCCTCGTTCCTGTTTCCGGGCGTCGGGTACGGAGGAAGCTGCTTCCCAAAAGACGTCAAGGCCCTGGCCCGCTTTGCGGCGGAGCGTGGGTACAAGTTCACGATCCTCCAGGCGGTCGAGCAGGTGAACGAGCGCCAGAAGGAGCGCCTGGTAGACAAGATGGAGGAGCATTTCGGCTCTCTGAAGCGCAAGGTCATTGGCATCTGGGGACTAGCGTTCAAGCCGCGCACGGACGATATGCGTGAAGCGCCGGCCATCACGATCATCCAACGCTTGCTCGCGCGTGGCGCGCGCGTCCAGGCGTACGACCCGGAGGCGCGCGAGGTAGCCCGCCGGCACTTCGGCACGCGTATCACCTACGCCAGCCGGAGCTACGACGCGCTCAAGGGGGCGGACGCCCTGGCGCTCGTCACCGAATGGAACGAGTTCCGCGAGCCGGACTTCGACCGCATGAAGAAGCTCATGCGATCGCCCGTGGTCTTCGACGGCCGGAACATCTACAAGCCCGCGCACCTTCGCGGGCTCGGATTCACGTATTACTCGATCGGGAGGTAGCCGTGTCGACCGTGCTCGTGACCGGCGGCGCCGGTTACATCGGCAGCCATACGGTGCTTGCGCTCGCCCGTGCGGGCCGGTGCGTCATCGTGTACGACGACCTATCGGCCGGTCATCGGCAGGCGGTCGTGCAAGCGCAGCGCGCCTCGGCGTCCGAAGGCGGGGGAGCCGTGGAGTTGGTGGTTGGCGCGGTGCAGGAGACATCGCGGCTCGCCGATCTGCTCGCCGAGCGGCAGATCGGCGC
>JBOGIN010001289.1:0-8813 GCA_050742275.1 Vicinamibacteraceae bacterium | reverse complement strand
TGCTTTCTCGCCAGGCTGGAGAGCATCGCCTCTCGCAGCTGCTGCTTTCCCGTCGCAAAGGGCGAGGCGGACAGATTGACCACGACGTCGGCGCCCAGCCCTGACGCCTCTTCGACGGGATCGCGGTGATAACGCTGAATCCGCCAGAAGTCTCGATCGTTCCAAACGTCCTCGCAGATGCTCACCGCGACGCGCGTGCCGTTGTGCTCCAGCGACTCCATGCCGCGGCCAGGCTCGAAATAGCGGTCCTCGTCGAAGACGTCGTAGGTTGGCAGCAGCGATTTGGTGAAGGTCAGCGCCACGCGCTTGTGCTCTATCAGGGCCGCCGTGTTGAACAGCGGCCGTCCGATCGTGGCGGGGTTCGGCTGCGGCAAGCCGACGAGCACGGGTGGCGCCGCGTCGAGCGCGTCGGCGAGCAGCTCGAGCTGCTCACCCGCGCAGCGCACGAACCCCGGCTGGAGCAGCAAGTCGCGGGCCGGATATCCCGTGAGCGACATCTCCGACGTGACGCACAGGTCCGCCTGGGACCCAACCCGCTCGACGGCGGTGCGAATGCGGGCAGCGTTGCCCGCGAGGTCGCCGACGGTCGGATTGAGCTGCAGGAGAGCAATCCTCATAGCGCCGTCTTGAGCGCTTCCACTTGTGTCTTGGCGTCGGCTACGTAGAGCGACTCTGGGAACTCGCTGACGATGCGGTTGTAGGTGCGTATCGCGTCATCCCGCTTCCCCGCCTGCTGGTACGCCTGCGCGAGCTGCATGAGGAGGCCATCGGCGGGAAGATCGGCATCCGCCTTGGTCACGAGGTTGCGAAACCCCGTGATGGCGGCGTCGTAGCGCTTCGCGCGCAGGTCGACCGTCGCGAGCCCGAGCCGGGCCATGCGCCCCCACAACCGGTCGCCGTCACGGTCGATGACTGCCTGGTATTGACGGCGCGCCTCGTCGAGCTTCGATGTTTCGGCGAGCGCGGTCGCCGCGTAGTAACGTGCTGCGGCGCCGCTCGCCGTCGCTGGATACGCGTCGGCCGCGCGTAGGAGCTTGGAGACCGATGCCTTTGCACGCGCCTGACTCGACGGGAACGTTTGCAGCCCCTGCGGGGGCGGATTGGTCAACAGTTGTGCGGGGGTGACCACCGGCGCCGTCGCGACAACCATGCCATCTGCGAGCAGGGCGCCCGCCTGCCGCTCCACGTACGACCGCCAGGCGAAATAGCCGCCCACGGCCGCGACCACGACGATGACTATCGCCGTCGTCCAGCCGAGGGCGCCCAAACGGCCGGAAAGACGTTCCTGCAGCCAGGTGAGAGCCACGGCGACTTCGTTCTGGCGGAGATGGCGTCGTTCTGCTTGCTTCATGTGAGGCTACCGACGGAGCGAAGCGTGGTGAGCGTGGCCGGAGTCGAACCGGCGACCTGCCGCTTAGGAGGCGGCCGCTCTATCCTACTGAGCTACACGCTCGTTGTATTCTAACCTTCAGTGTGTCAAAGACTTGCTGGGATCGTCAACCTGCTCGTTAGCAAGGAGGCGGCGGCTCTATCGCGGTCTCGTTTGCTACGTGTTTACTAAGTTTTTCGCGCAGGGCATCTGTACGCCGCATCGATACCCCCAGTTCGACACGGCCGGCGTTGAGATACGTGTTCGTCTGCTCCACGCTCGCGTGACCCAGCATCTCCTGCACATGATGGATCGGCCAGCCTGCCTCAAGCAATCGGCTGGATCGTCGCTGATGTCGTGAAATGTCGGTCGGGGTTGGCTTGTTCTGGCGCTGCCCGTAGCGGCTTGGACACGAACGCGAGTCCGGTCAGGCGCGCGACCGCGTCATTTCGCGCCCACGGCGGCACGCTCCGGCAGTGCGAACGCATGATATCCCTGCGCGTCGACCTTCCCCCGCTTCCGGTGGAAGGCGTTCCCCCAGATCGGGTCACTACCCGTTCCCCATGACGCGCCCGCGCTGAAGACGATGTACTGACGGCCGGCCACCTCGTAGACCGCGGGAATCCCCTCCGGGTTCGCGTGCAGCTCGTGCGCCCAGAGCACCTCTCCGGTGTCCTTGTCGTATGCGCGGATTGTGCGATCCTGAGCGTTGGCCAGGAACACGAGGCCGCCCGCGGTGACGACGGGTCCGTTTCTCGGGCGGACGCTGCCGGTGTTCGTGATGCCTCGTTCAGCCAGGCCGGGAGACACGCCGTCCGGGACACGCCACAGGATGCTGCCTGTGTTGAGGTCGTAGGCGACGAGCGTGGTCCACGGCGGCCCGACCGCTGGAAGTCCGTTGCTCGTGTACCATCCAGCCGAGAACGAGCCCGAATAGCGAATCTCCGGACCTGCGTATCGCGTCGGATCTTCCGGCAGACGAAGCAACCGCGGAGCGCCATCCTTTGGCAACACGTCGTCGTCCGCGTCCGCGTCCTCGTCCGGCGGCAAGCCAAGCAGATACGCCTCGAGCGCATTCACTTGTTCCGCGGAGAGCATCGCCTCGGAGAACGCCGGCATCTGGTCCAGCCCTTGCCTGAGCAGCCTCCTGAAGCCCTTGGTGCCGAGCGCGGCCGGTGACGGCATCGGCATCTGACCCGGGCCGTGGCACGTGGCGCACAGTCGCGCGTACATCGCGCGCCCTTCGCGCTCGAGCGGCCCTCTTTGGCCGCCTTCCTCCGCCTCGTCCTCGTCGTCGGGCGACATCCGACGGTAACTGGGCATCTCGAGGCTCCGGACGTAGAACCTGCCCGTTACAGGATCCGCGGCGGTGCTGCCCCAGTTGCCGCCGCCCCAGGCTCCGGGGAACTGAATGTGGTGGCGGAGGTGGCTCGACGGTGTGAACAAACCGTCATTGGCTGCGTCTCGCACGGCCCGGCGAAGGCTCGCCTGCTCCTCGGGACTCATGAACGGATTGACGTCCTCGGGCCTGAACACCTGCCGTGAGAACGGCGGCGGCTTCGTGGGAAACGGCTGCGTCGGCGACGACACCTCTCCGGGCAACTCGCTCTTTGGCACGGGCCGCTCCTCGATCGGCCACAACGGCTCTCCCGTCACCCGATCGAACACGTACAGGAACCCCGTTTTCCCCGCCTGCACGACGACGTCGACGGTCTTGCCGGCGTGGCGTATCGTCAAGAGATTCGGAGACGCCGTGAGATCGTAATCCCAGAGATCATGGTGGACGGTCTGGAAATGCCACAAGCGCTTGCCAGTGCGTGCGTCCAGGGCGAGGAGGCAATTGCCGAACAGGTTGTTCCCCGCCCGATCTGCGCCGTAGAGATCCGCGGTTGGTGATCCGGTCGGCACGTAGACGATCCCACGCTTCTCATCGATGCTCATGCCGCCCCATGCGTTGGCGCCGCCCGCGCGCTTCCAGGCTTCCGCCGGCCAGGTGTCGTAGCCGACCTCGCCAGGACGAGGAATCGTGTGGAAGGTCCAGACCAGCTTGCCGCTGACGACGTCGTACGCGCGCACGTCGCCTGGCGGCGCGCCATACCCCTCGCCCGTCACCGACCCGACGATGAGGAGGTTCTCGAAGATGCGCCCGGGGTTACGGCTCTGGATGTTGCGAATCGTGTGCGGCTTGCGTCCCAGTCCCACCCGCAGATCGACACGCCCCTCGTCTCCGAACGTCGTGATCGGCGCGCCGGTTCGCGCGTCGAGCGCCCGCAGGTAGCTGTCGGCCCAGTAGAGAATCCTCCGGTCGGAGCGGCCAGAACTCTCCCAGTAGTGCAGGCCGCGTTCAATCAGGTTGCCCCCGACCGCGACGGACCACCGCTCTCGCCCAGTGGTGGCATCGAGCGCGACGATCGAGTCGCCCTGCCCGCGGATGTACATGACGTCGTCCACGATGAGCGGGTTGAAGGGGAGACGGATGGGCTCGCCAGGGATGGGATAGAACCAGGCGCGCTCGAGCTCCGTCACGTTCTGCTTGTTGATTTGCGCCAGCGCCGAGTACTGCATCGCGTCGGCTGATCCGCCGTACTCGCGCCATGTCGTGTAAGAGCGGGTAGATCCAGAGGGTGCCGTCTGCCGCGCCGCCGTGCCAAGGACGAGCAGGGCCATCGTCGCTGCGACGCACAGCGCCACCGGGCAACGAGACCATGTCTTCATGACGAGCGAAACGTGAATCCCAGCTTCTGGAGATACGTCTTGGTCGCCTGAGCCGTCTCCAGCGGTGTCATCGGCCCCTCGTCCGACGGGTCGAGCTCGACCATGACCGTCGCGTCCGGATTCTTGCTCTCTACCATGTCGAGGATCTGCTCGATGGCGACCTTGCCCTGGCCGACGGGGCAATACCCTGAGTGGTGCTCCCAGCCCTTCCAGTCCTTCAAGTGCATATGCACTGTAATCGGCAAGAAATCCTTGACCACCTTCGCCGCATCGGCGCCCGCCTTCTGCAGCTGCCCCACGTCGGGAGCGAACTTCATGTAGCGCGTATCGACCCCCTCCATGACGGCGTAGACCTGATCCTCGGTATCGACGGCGGTGCCGGTGTGCTGATGGAGGCCCGTCCCCAGGCCAACGTCCATGATGGCCTTGCCGTACTCGTTCAGGCTCGTGATGATGTCGGCGCGGTGCGCGGCAAAGTCGTAGCCGGGCATGTCCCTGACGGAGTTCGCAGACACGACCAGGAAGCGACCGCCATATTTCTTCACGAGCTTGCTCATCTCGGTCGCCTCCGCCACCGTCTCCTTCCGGCGCGCGGGATCGGTCACGTTCACGGTCAGGTACGCGGAGGTGAGCGGAACGTTGTACCGATCGATGAGCTCGTTCAGCTTGCCCTCGGCGTCCCAGTAGCCCAGCACCTGCGGGAACGTCTCGAAGCCCCAGAAGCCCAGACTGGAGATGTCCTCGAGCGCGGCCTCCAGCGTGCCCTTGTTCTCCGGTCCACGCGGAAACGTGCCCCAGGTGATGCAGGTGTGCCCGATCTCGAGCTTGCGGGGCCCCGCGGCTTGGAGCCGTGCCAGCGCGCCCGCTCCCAGGCCGACAGCAATGGCCTTGGTAAAGTCCCGGCGAGTGAGGTTCATCGTCATCGCGAGCTGTCCTTCCAAGCTGGTTATCAGTGACTGTGCGCGGCGGGATTTGGCGTCGTGTCGGCGTCCAGGTCGCCGAGCAAGAACTGCATGCCCGCCAAGAAGTGACCCACGATCTCCGGCGTCATGTACATCTCGGGAACGTGCCCGAGCGAGCAGTAGAAGACGCGTCCTTCCCCATAGCTCTGAATCCACGTCACCGGATAGATGTTGTCCGGCCGCTTGTAGCCGTCCCACGGCCGGGGCTCAATCTCTGGATCGTCGAGCTGCACGGTGAGCAGGACGCGTGCGTTCTCCCACCGAAAGCGCTCAGGGCCGTCGTCGCGGAACCGGTAGTACTCCTCCTCGAACTCGAGTGGCTTGCCTCGGAACGACTTCATGATAGGGCTTGCGGGGTCGTACACATTCATCACGCCCTGCTCGATGCGGTGCGGGGCGTCCTTGGCCCCGATGATCGTCGCGAACTCGTCCCAGTTCCGCGAGGCCCATGGCGTACCGTGCATCCCGCCCAGGCCGCCGCCTTCGCGGACGAAGCGCGCCAATCCTTCGCGCACGGCCGGGTCCGGCAGCAGCTCCCCCACGTTGCTGTTCAGGAATATCGCGTCGTACTTCATCACCTTGGGATATTTGAGATTGTTCAGGTCGTTGTTGAACTCGGTCTCCCACGCGCCGGTGATCTGTCCCATCATCTCGAGCATCAAGTTGCCGTATGGAATCGTGCGGTGGGACATGCCGGCCAGACAGGCGTCGATGACGAGCAGCTTGCGGGGCTGCTTCGGCTTCGCATAAGGCTCTCGGGGAATCGCGTGTTCGATCCGTCGCCGGGCTGCCTCGGTCTCTCGCTGCACGTAGAACGGCGGGAGCTCCTCGTTCTCACCGCTTCGAATCAACTCGCGTCGGGGCGGCACCGCGCGGCTCAACTCCGTGAAGAACGCTCCGTAGGCCGGCTGGACGGTGTCTTCGAACGCTTGGACGGCCGTCAAGATGTCAGCCGGTGCGTTGACGACGCCGGTCGCGTCCAGCATCAAGGTCAACGGTCGGAGGTTCAGGTTGTTCAGCTCGCGGAAGAGCTCGGTCATCTTGCCGACGCCCTTGCCGAGCACGACGTTGCGGCCGCCGGCACCCAGGGCGGATCGATCGCGCAGGCGTATGTACGAGATTCGATTCTTGATCTTGGCCAGTCGCTCCAGCGGAGCGACGCCGCGCGCCATCCACGCGCCGACGTCGACGGCAATCCCGATTCGGTCGCTGAGGCCGCCGATCGCGATGGCCTGGTCGGCCGTGGGCTCGAGCAGTGCCACCTCGACGTCGAACTCCTCGGTCAACTGCTCCAGTGCGTCGAGCGTCGCCGGGCCCAACGGCGCCACGATCGTCCGGACGCCCATCGCGCTGGCAAACTCGAACAACTTTCGGTGTGCACCTGCGTCGGCACCAAGGCTGTCTGCCCGGTACGTGAGCATCTGGACCTCGTCACCCATGCCACGCCGCACGAGCGCCCGCTCCTCGGCAGTGAGGCCGCTGTTCAGCTGTTTCTGGAGCTGGGGGCTCACCATCTGGTCGCTGGAGCCCTCGACGAAGTCCACGGCGGCGGCGTCGGTCCTGACCACGGCCTCGAGAAACGTGAGGTTGCGAAGCGTGCTTGCCGCAATCCCGAAGCTCCAGCGCGTGATCCGATCGTTGCCCACCAGCGTGCGCGTCCGCCAACTCACTCGCTCCAGCGCATCGGGGGCGCGCTCGAACACGAGCTCCGCGCCGGCTGGCTTCCCTGCCTGCCCAACCCCTCCGCCTCGCACCTCCATCGGCGCCACCATTCGGCGGGACGATGACGCCATCATGGCTCCCGCCAGGGCAACGAAAGCAGTGGCGCGGACGATCTTGTTCATGTCATGACCTCTCTATGGGAAGCCACCCCTTCGCACGGACCGGCTACCCTTTCGTTGTTGGCAAGTGAATGTGATCCTCTTTCGCGGCCTGGCCTACTCGACCTGAACAGAAACCTGCATAGGGCTCCAACGGAATGATGACGACATCGAGCATGCCGGCGCGCATCAGCGGCAGGTCGCTCAGCTTCGCACGCACCTCTTCCTCGGACTCGGCCTCGACGACCATGCAGGCCCCTGGAACGTCGGCGCGGTGCCAGATTTGACGGATGAACCCGTCGCGATACAGCGCGCGCGCGTGCGCCGCCTCCTCCTCGGCGTACGCCGCGAAGTCGGTGTCAGCATAGCGTTCCGTTCGGCGGTGCGACACGGATAGGAATTGCATAAGGCGCTTTCCACGCGCAAAGCCTCAAAAGGCCAGGCGTACTCCTACGCGGAACACCCGTTCGTCGATCCCGTCCCGGCCACTGTTGGCCGTGTCGGTAACGGACGAAAAGCCACCCAGGTCCTGGACCGTCCCGTCACCATTGAGCTGGAGATTCGACACATCGGCGGACGGCGTATCGAAGTGCGGGGTGTTCGTGAGATTGAACGCTTCGACTCGGACCTGCAGCTTCAATCGGGGCGACAGGCTGAATTGGCGATACAGGCTGAAGTCGAGGTTGGCGAAGCCAGGACCGCGCAGCGTATTGAACCCAGCCGTTCCGAACCGGGCCTCCGTGACGGCCGCGAAGGCGAGCGGATCGAAGTACGCCTGGCCCGGCCCGATGCCGCCCAGGATCTCGACCTCGGGCTTCACCTGATCGGCGCGCTGCTGGCTCTCCGGCAGGTCCAGGGACGCGTCGGACGCAGTGACGGTAAAAGGCGCGCCTGAATAGACGCTGAGGAGGCCGTTGATTTGCCAGCCTCGCGCCAGGGCCGACATGACACCGCCTTGGTTGAGGAACGGCTTGTCGGGACCGAACGGGAGCTCCGCGACGAGCGATGCTTGGACGTTGTGGGGGCGATCCAGGCTCAAGAGCGCACGGTTCAGATGGAAGAACTCGCGTGCCTGAATCTCCGGAGGATTGTCGCTCAAGCTGTCGCAGCAGATGCCGAAGCTCTTCGACCAGGTGTAGGCAACGTGCATCTGCAAGCCTTGCGCGAACCGGCGGTCGAGCGAGGTTTGCAGGGCGTCGTACTGGCTCCAGCCCGGATTGGTCAGCAGACCGGTGTGCGCGGTCCTGCCAAACTCCTGGAACAGCGGCCGGCCGGCGTCACCAAGACCGGGCACCTGGCCGGCGTTCTGATCCAGGATCTGATTGATGTTGCGCTGGCGCGTGCCCACGTATCCAATCTCACCGGTGAACCCCCACCCCAGCTCCTGCTGCACGGTGACGTTCCACGATTCGATGTAGCCGCGCTCGACGTCTTGATCGAGCGCTCGCGCGGAGACATTGAGCGGCACGGGGATCACACCGCTGCTGATGTCGGGCGTCTCGATGGCTGGGATGCCGTCCGCGAGTCGGCCCGCGAACTGAAAGCTGTTCGGCGCGGAGACCGTCAGGCCGATCGAGGACGGATAGTTGCCGAGCAAGTTGCGCACGAACGCGAGCGGATACGGGTCGTAGTTGATTCCGTAGCCCGCGCGGACGACCAGCGTGTCGGTGGCGCGGTAGGCCAGCCCGACGCGCGGCGAGAAGTTCTTCTTGCTGATGTCGTAGCCGCAGTCCGTGGGCACCTCGCCCACGCCGCAGATCAACATCTGGTTGGTCTCGAAGTCGTAGCGCTCGAGGCCACGCGTGGTGCGCGTGCCCATCGGGAAGTGGTCCCACCGCAGCCCGAGCGACGCGGTCAGCTTGCGCGAGATCTGCCACTGGTCCTTCACGAAAAGGCTGAACTGCCAGTTGCGGCTCCTCGTGCGGTTGTTCTCGAAGGGCACCAGGC
>JBOGIN010001288.1:0-7469 GCA_050742275.1 Vicinamibacteraceae bacterium | reverse complement strand
GCGAGGATGGCCACCGACGCGGAGATGCCGAACGGCAGCGCAATCGCCAGGACCGACGCCGGCGCCGTCGGCGCGCTCTGCGTGGTGACCAGGACGAACAGCGTGACGAACAGCAACGACGACATGTAGAGCAACGCATTGACGGCGACGGGGCGGCACTGCTTGACGTCGGCCATCTTGTGGAGCACGCCGAGCATGCTGAAGCTCAGAAGGGCCGCCAGCATGTAAATCTGTCCGACGCTCATCTCAGCCTCGCATTGTTTGCATCCCCCGGTTGACGGTCAACGGATGGAATATGTGAGAAGTGAATACCCACTACCTATCCACTCTGTTGGTCCAGACGGCCCAATAGCGGACGCCATCTTGGTTGAAATACTTGTCGATGATGCCTCCCGTCCAGTACTCGTCGAGCGGCGCCGTCAACGCCAGGCGGTGAACGTCGCCGGTCCTGAAGCTGGTGAGGTCTCCTCCGACCGTCTCGGACAACTCGTCCTCGACTTGAGAACGCGGCTCGCGGGGATTGTACTGGCCGACCAAGATCTCTTCCCCACTCACTTTGCCGCGGTGGACGTCGAGAACTTGATACTTGAGCACGTAAGCGTAGTCGTATAGCTCATTAGCCGGAAACTCGCCTGGTATCTCGGTCAATCGAGCCGTTACCTCAATGTTGCCCAAGGAGGTTACCTGCTCGTCGATCCCCGTCGCGCGCGTAGCGCGGGTTCTCTCGCACGACGTAAGCACCGCCACAACCGCAAGCGCAGCAACGAACGAGCTGCAGAGACGCCACGCCGCAGTCATTCGTCTCCACCAATATCGGCATAGGTCCAGTGTGGCTCCCAGCCAACGAAGAGATCCAGAACGGGGCCGTCCTTTGTATCGGGAAATGCGTTCCGCAGCGCGCGATCATCGCCGCGAATGATCGGCGAGTCTTGAAGTCGTATGAGTGCCATCGTCGTGCCCGAATGGTCGACACGCCCCAAGTCACGTTGTGACCTAGTGAAGACCACGTATCGACCGTCCGGTGACGCGGCTCCACCATAAATATGTCGGGTCGACTCCGCATAGATCAGGCGTCCTTCAGGCGGGTTGTCCGTTGTCATCCAGAGTTGAGCCCATTCGCCGGTGCACGGGATACCTTTGGAGTAGATGATGTGTCGGGAATCTGGGAACCAATCCGACGTGCAGTTGAAGCACCTCGGATCGCTCATGCTACTCACGTTGCCCGTCGAGACGTCCATCCTTCCGATAGCCCAATGCTCACCGAGCCCGTTCGCCGTTCCGGTGAGCCAACGGCCGTCCGGCGACAAGAAGATCTGGTGAAACATGCCGCGCTTCGCCAGCGTGCGAATGGTCCTCTTTGTTGAGAGGTCAACGATCTGGATGCCAGTTCTCGTCAGGTGAGCGATCTGCTCTCCGTTGGGGCCCCATGAGGCCCAGTTATAGTCCTTACCGTAGACGACCGGGTTGCGGCCGTCGGAATCGGCGATGACGAGCTCGAAGCGCCCGTACTGGTTGTTGTCGACCACTACGCTCTTGGGCATGCGATAGTAGAGCAACCTCCGACCGTCCGGCGAGAATCTCGCACCCCCCTCGTTGTACTCGCTGGTCTTGGTCAGTTGCCGTTGTGCAGAGCCATCAGGCCTCGTGAGAAAGAGGTCCCAGTCGCCCTCGTCCGTATGAGCGCTGTAAACGACCCAGCCTTTGCTGCGCACCTCGCGGGCAAGCGCCAGCACCCGTGGATCCTGGTCGTCTCGAGCGCCGGAAGGGCTGGCGCCGCTCTGCGGGGCCGCTGTCTCTTCAGCGACCCCTTCGCGTGCCGTGTCAACCGTGCAGCCGACACCGGTCACCATGCCCGCTGCGAGCCCGAGACGCAACAGTCGAGAGGTCTTCATGGTTTCAGGCGCCGCAAAGATGCCGACGCGGATTCTCCACCATCATCTGATGGATCTCGCCCTCGGATATACCGAGCTTCCGGAGCTGGGGCACCACGAAGGTGAATATGAAGTTCGACGTCCGCTCCGGGATGTCATAGAGCCGGAGGACGATGCCGCCTTCGTGCTGATATACGGAAAAGTCGATGGAAAAGAGCACCTTCTTTGCGAGGCCGCGGTCGAGCACACCGCGGATGAGTCGTGCCGAGTGATCCCGCAGAACAGGCGTGCGCGAGCCGATGAGCCGCGGGTTGGTGATTCCCCAGATGGTGTAGAGGACGTAGCCGGCACGCTGCAACAACTGTGCGCTCTCCTCAACCGAACCATTCGCATCGGCGTGCCCAATCGCGACGCGCGACACGTCCGCCCCGCGCTTGTCGAGGACATCGAGCAAATGCCGCCGACTCTCCGGCGTCGTCGCGTGCGTGGTGATCGCGCACGAGGTGGCTTTCTGGGCAAGCGCGCCCGCGTTCAGCATCAGATCGTCAGAGTCGTCTCCCGGGCGGCCGCCGACGGCGAGCTTGATGGCGGCGGCACGCACCCCAGTGTTGCCAATTCCATCGACGAGCTCCTTGATCATGTCGTCGCGCGCGGCCTCCAGCCCGCGCGACATGAAGTCCACGGGACGTTGTGACGGCACGTAGTAGCCAGTCACGCACATGATGTTGAGGCCCGTGCGCCGGGAGATAGCCTGGAGGAGATCAACGGCTCGGCCAGAATGCTCGCTCCGCGCATCAAGGATGCTTCTGACGCCGTTCTCCTTCAGCTTCGCTCCCAGCAGATCCCAGAAGGCCAGCAAGCCGTCGTCCTGTTCCCGGCGCCGATCCTCGGTCAGCGCATCGGTCGGCGGTCCCGCGTGGTTGAGGCGCCGCCAATCCCAGCGGCACGCAGGATGTTCGTGCGGCAACGTGACGCCCAGGTCATCGGGCCGCAGCAGGCCCGTGACGGAAGAAATGTCCTTCGTGGCAGGCGCAGCCGGTGCGTCGAGCCCCACGGCAACGGCCGCAGCAGCCGCCAACCCACCCCGTAGCATGTCTCGTCGTTTCATGTCCTCGAACGTGCGGTGCGTGAGCTTAGTCAGAAGACGAACTTCAGTCCAACCTGCAGCTCTCGCGCGGTGTCTGCGGAGAAGATCTGCCCCGTCGTGGAAAGACCGTACGTTGTCTCGGGATCGCCAAGATTCACATGGTTGAGCGCATTGAACGCCTCCAAGCGAAATTGGAGGTATCGCTCGCCCAACACCGGGAAATTCTTGATGAGCGCGACTTCGAACGAGTGGAAGCCAGGGCCATCGAGAATGCCCAACCCCGAGTCCCCGAATTGGAACGGCCGTGGCGCCTCTAGCGCCGCCGGATCGAACCAGCGGGCGGCGCTCGGGTTCGAGACGCTCAGATTGCCCACGAGGTGCGGTCGCGTGTCCCATCCGTTGCCGAGCGTCGCACCCGGCACAACGAAGGTCAGCGGTGCACCCGATGTGAACTGATAGATCCCGGTGAGCTGCCACCCTCCCAGCAAGCCGTTGATGACGGGATGGGCGTTGTCCATGTACCGACGACCCGACCCGAACGGCAGCTCGTAGATGGCGTCGAGGCTAAAGATATGTGTCCGGTCGGAGTCGGCGCGGCCGCGCTCGTAGCCAGGAGGCGCAAAGGGCGTCACGATGCCCCAGTTGCTCGCGGGGGCTTTATCCGCAATGTGCTTGGAGAACGAGTAGGAGAGGTTGTACGAGAGGCCCCCTGCGAACCGTCGCTCCAGCTTGATCTGCAGCCCATTGAACCACGACTCCCCAATGTCCTCCAGGAGATTCAACGTGCCGAAGGCGGGCCATGGGCGGGCGGTCGCGATATCATCGTAGCGTCCGGGCGGCACCTCGTTGTGCGCGTTTGCCACGAGCTGGCCCTGCACGCTCGCCCCCACATAGGACAAGGTGACGGCGGAGTTGAACGGCAGGCCCTGCTGAACCGACACGTTCCATTCGTGTGCCTTCGTCAGGTCGTTGTCCCACACCGGCGACTCGGTAATCGACGGCTGCACGAAGTCACGCGGGTCGGCGGGCCAAACGGTGTCCCACGCGCGCGGTGACGTGCTGCTCAGTGCCTGCTCCTCGATACCGCGGTACGGCAAGGCGCCAGAGGAGGCCGTGTGGTTGCCGCGATAGCTACTCACGAACACGCCGTAGCCCAGTCTCAGCACGAGGTCGTTCTCGGGCGACGGCCGCCACGTCAACCCCACGCGCGGTGAGAGCGTGCCACTCGCCTTGAACAGGGCACGCGGGAGCCCCGCTTCCGATGCGGAAATCCAGAGATCCCGGATCGCCTCTGCTAGAAACGGCGCGACCGGCTGCGACCCAAGGTCCACTTGCCCATTCCGATCCTCCCCCGCAACGACCTTGCCGAGCTCCGGGACGAACGTGGCAGCCTGGCCGCGGTAGGCATCCTTCTCATGCCAATAGTCGAATCGCAGCCCCAGGTTCAGCGTTACGCTCGGATGGATGCGCCAAAAATCCTGGATGTAGGCACCGGAATAGGGCGAGTGCGCCATCCCGAACTTCGCCGCCGGGAAGTTCCTCCGCGTGGAGGACACAAACCCCAAGAGGTAATCGGCAAATGCGTCGCCGGTGTACTGGCCGTTGAAGGAGAACGTGCCGCGACCTGAGTGCGATGCGTGCTGCGCGTAGGTCGAGCGATCGTTGAACTCATAGCCGAAGCTGATGGAGTGTGGCCCCCGGATCAGGTTCATTCCCGCCTTCGCGTTACCGGCCCACATCCAGAGCCGGCCGGGAACGCCCCAAGGCAACGAGAACCCTTGATAGCCAGTGAGATCCACGTTTGGCAACCCGATCGACGCCTCCCGGCCTTCGGTCGGGATGCCTTGGATTCCGGCCTGCGACACCAGGTTCTCCGTGCCCACCAGCGGCGCGGTCCAGTTGTTGTCGGACCAGAGATAGCCGACGCCGGCCGTGAACAGCGTGGTGGGGCTCATGGCGTGGTTGTAGTTCACGCCGATGTTGTGCTGGAGGATCGTTCTATCCTCCGTCACTTCGGGCCGGTATCCTGGGGTTTGTCGCTCCACGTCGACTGCCACCCAACGGCCATAGATTCGCTGGCTGCTCGTCAACTGATAATCCAGGCGCGATGTGTACTCGTAAGTGTCCTCGGGCTGTGGCGCCACGGTGCGGAACCGACCCTCTGGGGTGTTGGGCAGCAGGATGTGCGGGAAGAAGAACTGCGAGGCGGACGAGATGGTGGACTCTGGAATCTGATTGTTCGGAAACGGCGCGCCGGTTAGCGGATCAACAATACTGGTCGACAGGGAGGAGAAATCGCCCCTGAGCATGTCGGGCTGTACGACCGTGCTGTTGTAGATCGTCTCGCGTCGCTCCCTGACCGCCTCAAAGCTCCCGAAGAAGAAGAGACGATTCTGAAGCACCGGTCCGCCTGCCGTGAAGCCGAACTGGTCACGACGCAGCTCGGGCTTGCTCGTGGCGAAGGCGTTGCGCGCGTCTAGCGTGTCGTCGCGGATAAATTCCCACGCCGAGCCGTGGAAGTCGTTGGTGCCCGATTTGGTGACCATCACGACCTGCAACGGCATGCGTCCGTGCTCGGCGCTGAAGCTGGACGTCTGCACGTTGAACTCGGCGATGGTATCCACGTTCGGGATAGCCATCCCGCCTTCATCCATCCCCGAGTTCGAGCTCAGACCGTCCAATTGGAACTCGGTCTGATCCTCGCGTACACCATGCCCCTGCACCGCGGAGATACGCTCGACGTTACCCCGACCTAGAAAGCGCATGCCGGGAGCCAACCGAACCAGTTGCACCGGGTTGCGACCGGCCAGTGGCAATTCACGGAGCTGCCGCTCCTGGACGACGACCTCCACCGAGCTCTTGTCGGTCTGCATCAGCTCGACGGTCCGCTCGACCGAGACTTGCTCGCTGAGCTCCCCGACCGCGAGCTGCGGCGATAACCGGCGACGCTCCCCAACGGTCAACACCGTCTTCTCGATCCGCCACGTCCTGAACCCCTCGAGGGAGACCGAGATTGCGTACGGGCCGGGTGGTAGCGCCAAGATTTCGAAATTCCCCGCACCATCGCTCGTCGTGCTCTTGGTCAGGCCCGTGTTCAAGTTGACGAGCGTGATATCCGCGCCAGGGATGACCCCGCCCGTCGAGTCGCGGACCACGCCCAAGAAGGCGCCTTCGGATCCCATCTGCGCGGAAGCAGGGGACGCTCCGAGGAACAGGAGAACGAGTCCGAGCAAGAGACCCCGTGCCATCATGGGAACACCCTCCTTACCAACTTGCCGCTTTGGCTCACATTGTTGGCACCGGTCAAATCAGGGTCAATCTACGGCCGGCGGCCGGAGGGGCACATTTCCTACCTATTGGAAAGGAATTTGGCGCGCACCCCGGAGAAAGCTGGCAGGCACTGGGTGCACGGCGCTAGTAGCGAGCCACGATTGTGTAGCGCGGTGCGTCGGGCTCCGGCACGCGTACCCATTCCTCTCGCGGATTGAAATCAGACCAAGCTCGCCCATTCACGGTCACAGTCCGCATGGACGTCCCCTCGGGGTGACGGAACCGCACGAGAAGCGCCCTCGGCCGCCTGCGGCGCGGCGCGTCCAAGACCGCCCGAATCTCTCCGGCGCGGGCTCGGCTCTCGATGGTGATCGACAGCGGCCCGTAGTAGGTGGGAGCGCGCTTTATCTCAATCCGCTTGCCGTCCTCGAGCCACGCACGGGGAGTCGCCTGGGCCAGCAGCAGCGTCCCGTCGTCGCGCTCGCGAACGAGCATGTTGCGGTACAGCTCGAACCAGGCGCCGTCGGTGCTGGGCGGCCCGAAGTACTGCGGGTGCGTCCAGCGATGCTCCACCGGCTCCAGCGCGGAGTGGCTGAACGCGCTGGCCATGTAGCTGTAGAAGGCACGAATGGCCGCCTCCGGCTCGTCGCGCAGGAGGTAGGCGGTCGCCTGCTGGTTGTACACCGGCTCGTTCGCCATGCCCCACCCTTTGTAGAACAGGTTGTCTTCGTGATCGTTGAGCAGCGAGTCCGCCAGGATGCCGTACGGGTCGAGCGCCTTCAATCGCAGCAAATGCACGGCGCCGGTGTCCACGTCGGTCGGATACCACTCGGCGAGCAGGCGGCCGGAGGTCAATGCCTCGGCGGGCACGTACGGCATCCAGGTTCCATCGCGCAACTGCACGACCGGCGAGCGCATGCTCGCCGCGCGGAAGCCTCGATCGATGGCCGCGTGGAGCGTCCGGGCCGCCTTCAGCGCCTCCGCCGCGCGCGGATGCCCGTGCTCCTCCAGCGCCCGTCCGAACCGCTCCACGCCAGCGTAGAGATACGCCTGGTTGAACGCCCAGACGCCCTCGCCGGTGCCGTCGTTCAGCGGCCCGCTCACGAGACCGCGAGCGGCGCCCGTGGCTGTCGACGCCGCCTCCAGCCGTGCAAGACACCAATCCAGCGCCTTGAGCGTATAGGGCAAGAGCCGCCCGAAGGCCTCCCGGTCGCCGGAGAGCAAATAGCTCTGCGCGACCG
>JBOGIN010001287.1:0-9058 GCA_050742275.1 Vicinamibacteraceae bacterium | reverse complement strand
TGGTGGCGATGATGCTGCCGTCCTTGCTCCCCATGCTGCAGCGCTACCGCCAGGCTGTTGGCAGGACGGGTGAGACGCGCCTCGGGCGCCTGACCGCGGTCGTGGGGGTCGGGTACTTTTTCGTGTGGACCGTGCTCGGGGTGGCCGTCTTTCCGTTGGGCATCGCGCTGGCGGAGGTCGAAATGCAGCAGCCGGGGCTGGCGCGCGCCATTCCAATCGCGGTCGGCGCGGTCGTCCTGATCGCCGGCGCGCTCCAGTTCAGCGGGTGGAAGGCGCGTCACCTGGCCTGCTGGCGGGAGCCACCGGGGCGCGGCCGTCCGTTACGGGCAGACGCCGGCGGGGCCTGGCGACACGGCCTGCGCCTCGGACTCCTCTGCGGCCACTGCTGTGGCAACCTGATGGTGATCCTCTTGGTCGTCGGGGTCATGGACCTGCGCGCCATGGCTATCGTGACGGCAGCCATCACCGTCGAACGTCTCGCACCGGCCGGTGAGCGCGTCGCGCGAGCCATCGGAACCGTCGTCATCGGGGCAGGGTTGTTTCTGATCGCGCGAGCGGCATAGGAGAACATGGAAGAACATGCGTCGGACGGGGATGTCGCCGGACGACCTTCGAGCGTCGCTTGCGGGCGAGGGGACCCTGCTCCGTATCGAATTGCGATTGGTGGGCGATGATCCACGCGTCGCCCTGCGAGAGCGTCGGCCCACGCGCGACGAGATCCACGCGATTCGCGCGCGGCTCGCCCGGCTCGACAGCGTGGCGTCGACACCCTGCACACTGCGCTACCTGCGGATGATTGCCGGGCAGCCAAGCGCGGCGGCACGCGTGCTGGCGGCGCAGGTCGACACGGAGCTGCTGCCGTTCAAGCGGCGCGTCCGCCAGTTGAAGGAGCTTGGCCTGACCGAGAGTCTCGATGTGGGATACCGACTCTCGCCACGCGGCGAGGAGGCGCTGGCGGGCCTCCTCGGTCACCGGGGGATGGGCGAGTAAGGAGCCCATGGGACAGAATCGCCAGTGGCAGCACGCAATCGCATTGCGCCGGCTCCGCAACCAGGCGATCGCGGGCGCAACCCGTCGCACACCCGCCGACGTCGTGACCTGGCTCGGCGCCGTGCAAGCGCAAGAGTACGGGCCGGCGAAATGGGCGCTCGCGTTGCGCATGGACGCAGGCACGCGCGACGAAGACATCGAGCGCGCGTTCAATGCTGGCCGCATCCTCCGTACGCACGTGATGCGTCCGACGTGGCACTTCGTGCCGCCCGAGGACATCCGGTGGATGCTCGAGTTGACCGCGCCGCGCGTGCATCCGCGGATGGCGCCGTACAACCGGAAGTTGGAGCTCGATGCCAGGACGTTCACGCGCGCGGCGGCGGTCTTCGAGCGCGCCCTCGACGGGCGCCGCTTCCTGACACGACGGGAGCTCGCGGAGCAACTCGCGCGGGCCGACATTCCCGCCACCGGTCAGCGGCTCGGGCACCTGGTCATGTACGCCGAGCTCGAGCGCGTCATGTGCAGCGGCCCTCGCCGCGGCAAGCAGTTCACGTACGCGTTACTGGCCGAGCGCGCCCCGCGCGCACGTCGACTCGCGCGGGACGAGGCGCTCGGGACGCTGGCTCGGCGCTTCTTTCGCAGCCATGGCCCGGCGACCACGCGCGACTTCGTGTGGTGGTCCGGCCTGCTGACCTCCGACGCCAAGCGCGGCCTCGAGGTCATTCGAGCGCGGCCCGAAACGTGCGAGGGATTGACCTACTGGTCCCTGAAGGACGCGCGGACTGACGGTGCACGCGACGACACCGTTCACCTGCTGCCGGTGTATGACGAGTATCTGGTAGCGTACCGCGATCGGGAGGCCGTACGTCACTGGCCGCCCGGCGTGCCGGCCCTCGAAGGGCGGTTGACCGCGCTTCACCATCCGGTCGTTATCAGAGGACACGTCGCTGGTTTGTGGAGGATGTTGCCATTGGCCCGCGGCGGCGGTCGCATCGAGGTGGTCACGGCAGCGCCGCTCGGTCGGGACGATCGTGCGGCGCTGCACGCGGCCGCAGCGCGCTATGCGGCTGCCGTTGGTGTCCCCGTGTCGGTGGCATTCTTATAAAATCAGGGGCGACTCCGATGCCGCGCGCTCGCAGGTTCAGGCTCGTCGAGTCCATCGGCCGCACCTTGCCGGACGTGGAGATCACGACCACGTGGGGTCAGCCGGCGCTGAAGGTGCACGGCAGGATGTTCGTCTGCATCGCCTCCCACAAGTCTGCGGAGCCGGATACGCTCGTCGTGATGATGGACTTCGCCGACCGGGACGCGATGATCGACGACGACCCTGACACCTACTACCTGAAGGAACACTACGTCGGCTATCCGTGCGTCCTGGTCCGGTTGTCGCGCGTGCATCCGGACGCGCTTCGTGATCTCGTGGTCGGCGCCCATCGCTACGTGAGCGCGAAGCGCAAACGGACGTCGACCGGAGAGCATCGCCGTCGACCGTCTCGGTCGTTGCGAGCGCGTTGAGCCGACCCCGCCTGCGTACGCGCGCAGCGCCGGAGCTCGCAAAAATATAACAGCACTGTTACAATAACGGCATGATGGTCGCGCGCGACGCAGCGACGCTGGGGACGCTGCTCAGGCACGTCATCGAGCTCCTCGACGGTGCCGTGGAGGAAGCGTACGCACGGGCCGGGCTCGCGTATCGGCCGCGCTATACGCCAGTGGTGCGTGCGCTGCTGGCCCTCGGGCCGGCCTCCATCCGCGCGATCTCGCGCCACGCGGGTATCACGCATTCCGCCGCGAGCCAGACCGTCGCTCAGATGGCGAGGCGGGGGCTCGTCCGTCTCCGGCCGGGAGGCGATGGGCGGGAGCGGATCGTGGCGTTGACGTCGAAGGCGCGCGCAATGGCGCCGGCGCTGCGTCGGCAGTGGGCCGCCACCAACAGGGCCGCGAGCCGGCTGGAGACGGAACTGCGCGCGCCGCTGTCGGAGGTGTTGCGGGAGACCATCCGCGCGCTCGAGCGCCGGCCCTTCGCCGCGCGGATCGAGCAGGCCGGGCGCGCCGAGGCGCGACGCGCGCGAGGAGGCAAGTAAGGTGATGTCGAAGCGTACGATGGCATGGGCAGCAGCGCTCGGGTTGACGACGATATGCGCGGCGATGAGGGTCGACGCGCGTCCGCTTCCAACGCCTCAGGACGCGCCCCCGCCCCGCGAGCGTCGCGTTCCGCGGCCGGCGACATCGCTCTCGGCGCCGGACCGCGCCGCGGCGCTTCGCGAGATTACGGCGGCGTTCGAGAAGATGTACGTCTTCCCGGCCATGCGGCCGAAGATCGTCGCGCGGCTGGAAGAGAGCGCTCGCGCCGGTCGCTACGAGCTGGATGACCCTGCGGCGTTCGCGGAGCGGATCACGGACGACCTCCGAGACGTCGCGGACGATAAGCATCTGTCTCTCATTTTCGATCCGGCGGCGTTTGCGGCCGCCCAGGCGCCTCCAGCGAGCGACGCAGGCGAGGAGGCCCGCGGACGGCGGCGGGCGATCCGCCGCCATCACGGCCTGGTCGAGACGCGCGTGCTCGCAGGGAACGTTCGGTACCTGAAGATCGCGGGATTCGAATGGGTGCCAGACGAGACCGGCGCGGCGTACGATGCGGCGATGCGCGTGCTGAAGGGTGGGGACGCGCTCATCATCGACCTGCGTGGCAACGGCGGCGGCTCGCACGCCGCGGTGCAGTACCTGGTGAGCCACTTCCTGGAGCCGAACACGCTGGAGATGACGTTTCTCGCGGGCTCGGACACGCCCATGCAAGCGCGCTCGCTGGAGCACCTGCCGGCCGGACGCCTGACGGGCAAGCCGCTCTATGTGCTGATCGACGGCGGCGTTGCCTCCGCAGGCGAAGCGTGTGCCTACGATGTGCAGCAGTTCGCGCTGGGTGAGCTGGTCGGCGCGAAGACCGTCGGCGCGGCAAACAACAACCGCCACGTGCCGATCGCGCCAGGCTTCATCCTCAGCGTGTCGTACGGGCGGCCCGTCCACGCGGTGAGCCAGGGTAACTGGGAGGGTGTCGGGGTCGCCCCGACGGTCGAAGCGCTGCCGGCGCAGGCGCTGGAGGTCGCACACTGGCTCGCCTTGGAACGCCTGATGGCGCGCCCCGACGTGTCGCCTGAAGCACGGGCCGAGTACGCGTGGGCGAAGATCGGCGTGGAGGCCCGGCTACATCCCGTGACGATGACCGACGACCGACTGCGCGCGCTCGCGGACCGCTACGGCGACGTCGACGTGCAGCTCCGCGACGGCTCGCTCTGGCTGGCGCGCAGCCATCGTCCCACTGTGCGCCTGGTGCCGCTGACAGCGAACGGGCTCTTCGCCGTCGAAGGCGTGGACGACATGCGCGTGCGCTTCACGAGCGCCGCACTGGAGCTGCTGTTCCTGGACGCGCCCGGGCCACGGCTCTTCCCGCGAGGTCACGCCATCGATCGTTGACGCACACCCAGGACATCGCGGTCTCGACCCCGGAGATCAGGCGGCCAGTGGGTTTGCCCACTTGAGATTGGGGAACTTCGCGAAGTCGCCGTCCGTGGATTGAAGCGTCAGGCCGTGCTCGATCGCGAGCGCCGCCAGATGGGCGTCGGGAACGAGCCGGCTCGTCATCCATGACTCCTTCAGAAAACCGCCAAGAATCCCTCGATGGGCGTTGCCAGGCAGCGGCATCCAAACCGGCTCACACGTGAGCCACTCTTCCACCTGGCGCCACGCCTGAGGGGGCCCGACAGGACGCGGCACAACCACCGGGTTTGTGGCGAGACGCACGAAGGCGAGGAGCGAGGGCCACGGTAGTCCGACGGCCACGGTGCCGTTGAGTCGATCGTCCAGCCACGGACGCGCACGCTCGTGTTCCGGCGCCGCCTGATTGGCAGCATAGAGTAGGAGGTTCGCGTCGACGAGGATCATTTGTGACGCTCGCCTTCGACCCGAGACAGCACTTCCTCGACGTTGTCGAGGCTGCCGACGAGGCTCGGTCCGAGATTGAAGCCGCGCGTACGGTGAGGTTTACGTGGCGGGACCCGTTTCTCCAACGCCGTTAGCCCCGCGCGCAGTGCTTCGTTCACCACAGTCCTGAACGGCCGGTCCTTCGCTGCTGATCTCAGCTTCACGGCGACATCGTCGTCAAGCGTCAACGTTGTCCGCATGCCATGATGCTACACTCGTGATGCCTTGATGTCAATCTGATCCGCTCCTGTGTCCGCGCCGTTGAGGATATACAGCGAGGCTCCGTTTGAGAGGACGATGGACCAACGCGGACGCAGGGCAATGCGACCACGCGGACCTGAGACGCGGTCAGGAAGTGTGCGACGGCGTGACTCGGCACGATCCGATGCCGTCCCTAGCGATCTGGCGCCGCGAGAAACTCCTCGACCAGACCTGCCGTGAGCTCGGGATAGTGCGTGTCGCCGTGCGACATCACCGCTTCACCGAGATAGTCCCCGTGTCCGCCTGGCACGATTAGCAATCGCGCGCGAGGGATCAGGCGCGTCAGCTCGAGCGCGTGCTCCGGCCTGACGATATCCCTGTCGCCGATGAGGATGAGCGTAGAGGCGCGGATCGACCGGACCGCCTCGTCTGGCACGTCCCTGAAGGCCAGCATTCGTGCCGCGTCCTTGTCGTGCATTGTCTTCAGCTTCTGAACGTCCGAGTTCACCTTCAAGAACGCATCCTTCAACGGCTGTGGCATGTTCGAGAAGCGCGCCTGCTTCATGTGCTCCCAGAGCGCTGCGTGCGCGCCGTGCTTCTTGGTCATGGACGAGGCGAAGACGAGCTTTCGCACGAGCTCAGGGTGGCGGATGGCGACCTGAAGCGCGACGCTGGCGCCATTGCTGAAGCCGAAGAGGTCCGCCTGTTCGACCTCGAGATACCGAAGCAGCGCGGCGACATCGTCAGCGGAAGACTCGAAGCCGACCGGCCCGTTCCGATCGGACGTGCGGCCGTGCCCCTGTTCCTCGAGCGCGATCACCTGGCGGCTTCGACCAAGGAACGGCAGGATCTTGCCGAACGTCACGTCGATGGTCGATCCGCCTCCGTGAAGAAGGACGAGAGGCACATCATCGCGGCGTCCATGAACTTCGTAGTACATGCGGATGCCGTTCACGGGCGCGTGCCCGCGCTCGAGCAGCGTCTGCGGAGGGGCGGCTGACGCGTCGTGTCGCGCGATGTTGCCGGGGGCGTAAGTGGCGTTGTTACCGGACATGAGCACCGCACAAAGGAAAAGCGCAATAGCACGCATGATCATTCGGCTCTGCGCGCCAGGTGTCGGGCCAACCGATCGAGCATCTCCATCCAGCTTGGGTGTGCGCCCGTCCGCTTGGCCAGCGCCTCGCTCACGCTCTGCTCCAGCGTGACCACCGTCTGGCTTCCACGCTCGGTGAACGTCACGCGCACGATCGTCTCCGGCGGCCACGCGGGATCGTGGCCCTGCCTTTCCGGTGCGGCGGGTAATCCGGCGGCATCGGCAATCACGGAGCTGAACACGATCCGCTCAGGACGCACCACGTCGATGTACGAGCCCATCGTCCAGCACTCACCGAACGTGGGATTACGGACGCACCAGTGGTAGCCACCGCCGCGCCGGACGTCGATGCGCGCGATATGAAGCGTACAGCCGTGCGGCGCGAACCACTGTTCGAGCAGATCCGGGCGGACCCAAGCATCGAAGACCTGCTCGCGGGGGAAATCGAACGCTTCCACGATTCGGACGGTCGGCTCGGCCTCGACGCCGGGCGCCGGTCCTCGGTGGTGGGTCATCGTGCACGTCTCCGCCGCCGTTCGCGCTGGTCCTTCTGGCGCTGGAGCAACCCGCGCAAACGGCTGAAAGCAGCCTCCCAATGGCGTCGATAGTCGCTGGCCCAGTCCGCCACCTCACGGATCGGCGCCGGAGCGAGCTCGCAGATCTGCTGTCGCCCGTCACGCCGCTTCCGGACGAGCCGCGCTTGTTCGAGGTAGGCAACATGCTTTGAAACGGCCTGCTGCGACATCCGGAACGGCTGGCACAGCTCGGTAACCGTTGCGGGCCCGCTCTTCAACCTCGCGAGAATGGCTCTTCGCGTCGGGTCCGCCAGCGCCGCCATCGTGACACTCAAAGCATCCACAACCACATGGTTGTAAATTACACGTATCCTGTCAAGTGGCACGCCTGGAAGCCATGGGCACCGCGTCAGGGCGGCCGCGCGATGCTTTTGTGTCAACACAATGTCACGCGATCCATCTGCCGACGGTGGGGAACGGGCCGCAGACAGTCAGCGTCTAAGCTGTACGGCGTTCAACGACGATGGCGAGGCTTCAGACGATCGACGCCTGGAGCTTCTCAGAGCACGTCGATACGTCTTCCAGGTGCTCAGCTCGAGAGGGATATGGCCAGGGCACGAACGGACGCACCGATTCTCCAGAAGCCGTTCCGGCTATGGCCAGGCGTGGTGGCAGTGGTGTTGCAGTGGCTGGCATGGCTCGTGGTCCCGCTCTTCAATGCAGGGATCACCGCAGGGTACATCGCCGTGCTTGGCGGATTCGTCGGCGGATTGGCCGTTGTCGTGTGGTGGCTGTTCTTCAGCCGGGCGCGCTGGCCCGACCGCGTGGGCGCGCTCGTGCTGATGGTCGTCGCGCTCGTCGCGACATCGCTGATCATCCACGAGTCGGTGAGAACCGGGATGATGGGCATGATGTTCGCGATCTATGCGATCCCAGTTCTGAGCCTCGCCTTTGTTGCGTCGGCGGTGGCCGGCCGGCATCTGGCTGCCCGGTCGCGACGGGTGGTCATGGCCGCCGCCATTGTGCTCGCAAGCGGGGCGTGGACACTCGTTCGGACGGCCGGCATCACTGGAGACGGTGCCCCGGACTGGGCATGGCGCTGGACGAAGACTCCGGAGGAACGGCTCCTAGGGCGGACGAGCGACGAGTCTCTGGCCTCCGCTCGAGACAAGCGACCGGCGCTTCCCGCTGCCGTCGGACCAACGACGACACCAGCCTCCTGGTGCGGCTTCCGTGGACCCGCCCGCGACGGCGTTATCACCGGCGTCAGAATCGAGACCGATTGGGCCGTGTCGCCGCCGGCGGAGCTGTGGCGCCGTCCCATCGGACCGGGCTGGTCATCCTTCGCGGTCCAGGGCGACCGCCTGTATACGCAGGAACAGCGCGGCAAAGACGAGATCGTCGCTTGCTACAGCGCCGCCACCGGCGACGTGCTGTGGGAACACCGCGACACCGCACGTTTCTGGGAGTCGAATGGCGGCGCCGGCCCGCGCGCGACGCCGACGCTCAGCAACGGTCGCGTCTACACATTCGGCGCCACCGGAATCGTGAACGCGCTCGATGCCGATGACGGCGGCGTGGTGTGGTCACGTAATGCGGCGGCCGACACCGACGTGAAAGTTCCGTACTGGGGCTTCGCCGGCTCGCCGTTGATAGTCGACGACGTCGTCATTGTCGCCGTCGCGGGGCGGCTCGCTGCCTACGACCTCGCCACGGGCGCGCGACGCTGGCTGGGGCCACCCGGCGGCGCGGGCTACAGCTCGCCGCACTTGGCGACCATCGACGGGATCCCACACATCCTGCTGCTCACCGACGCCGGCGTGGTCAGCGTCGCGCCAGCCGATGGCGCCGTGCTCTGGGAGCATCGGTGGCCCGGCGACGGCATTCTGCAGCCCGCGCTGATCGCCGACGGCGACGTGTTGCTCGCCACTGGCTCCGGGCTCGGCGCCAGCGGCATCGTGGGTATGCGTCGTATCGCGATCGCGCACGGCGCCGATGGCTGGAAGGCCCATGAGCGCTGGACCTCGAGGGGCTTGAAGCCTTACTTCAACGACTTCGTCGTTCACCAGGGCCACGCCTTCGGCTTCGACGGCAGCATCCTTGCGTGCGTCGACCTCGCGGACGGCCAGCGCAAATGGAAGGGTGGGCGCTACGGCCACGGCCAGCTCGTCCTGCTGTCCGATCAGAACCTGCTGCTGGTGCTATCGGAAGAGGGCGAGCTCGCGCTGGTCGACGCCACGCCCGACCAGTTCAGGGAGCTCGCGCGAGCTCCCGCGCTCGA
>JBOGIN010001286.1:0-5456 GCA_050742275.1 Vicinamibacteraceae bacterium | reverse complement strand
GAGCACGTGCGTGAGCTTTCCCGAATAGATCCATCCGGGGACGAAGTTGTTCACCCAGCCGAGGCCAGGGGCGAAGTCGCTGCCCCTCCAGTTGTCTTCCCGGTCGCGCATGAACGTGAAGCTCGCGCGCAGCGTCTGGCTCAGGACGCCGTCGATCCGGAGGACGTGGTTGGTCCGGCTGTGGAGCGGCGTCTCGTCGAACGCCGAGTTCGACGTGAACTCCTCGCCGGGCACGGGGTTCGTGACGCCGTTGGGCGTCGGCAGCAGGTCGAGCAGCGCCCGGCCCGTGGGATCGATGCGGTCCCCAGGGATGATGTTGCCTGGGAACGGCTGTCCGTTCCGCGGGTCGATGATGGACTGGATGTCGCCGTTCGGAAGCCGCGTGTCGGAGAAGTCGCCGCGGCGCTCCCTCTCGGTAGGTAGGTTCGCCCTCACGACCGACGAGGGGCGCGCATCGTCCGTGTATTCCTGGGAGGCGAAGAAGAACAGCTTGCGGTCGCTCTTGCGGCTGTCGAACAGCTTGGGAATCACCACGGGCCCGCCGACGCTATACCCCGAGATGTTGACGCGATAGAGCGGCTTGGGGAGCGCTTCGCGCTTGCGAAGGTAGTCGTTGGCGTTCCACTTGTCGCGCCGCGCATTGTACCAGCCAGAGCCGCGAAGCTCGCTGGTGCCGGACTTGACGGTCATGTTGATCAGACCGCCGTTGTTGCGTCCGTTCTCGGCCGTAAAGCCGTTGGCGAGGACTTGCACTTCCCCGACGGCATCGATGTTCGGGTTGACGAAGGCGTTGCCCGCACCGCCTTCATCGACAACGCTCACGCCGTCGACGACGATGTTCTTGTTGACGACGGGTGCGCCGTTGATCGTCACGTCGCGCATCGAGGTCCAGGTGGTGAAGTCGCGGTTGAGATTGGTGTCCTGCACGCCCGGGAGAATCGCCATCAGCCCGTAGATGTCGCGTCCCTTCATTTGGATGTTCGTGAGCTGCTCGCTCATCACGGTGGAATAGCGCGAGCTGCTCCTCACCTGGACCGGCGTGACACCGGCCGTCACGGTCACCTCCTCGGTCTGCTCGCCGAGCTGCAGCGTCACGGTGCCGACATCCCGCACTTCCGTGGTGACGAGCAAGATATCGGTGACGGTGACCGACCGGAAGCCGGAGAGCTCGACGCGCAGCGAGTAACGGCCCGGCGGCAGCGCAGGGATACGAAACAATCCCTGCTCGTTGGAGATGCCCGTTCGAATCGCTCCGGTCGTCCCTTCGATCGCGCTGGCGGTGGCCCCGGGAACCGAGGCTTTCGTGCTGTCGACGACCGTTCCCGTCAGCGTCCCGGTGGCGCTTTGCTGCGCAGCCACGTCGACCGCGGCCCCAAGGCCGATCAGGACGACGAGCTGGAGCAGTCGCCACGCGCGCCGCCACGCTCGTCCATGCATGTGCAAGCTCCTTCTGGCTCCGTTCAGCTTACTAATCGATTATCGATTATAGAGCGAAGCCTAGTGCCAAGGCGGTCCGGGTGTCAAGTGATTGGGCGCCGAGTCTTGACAGAGAGGGCGCGCGACATTGACAGGCAGCTCGGCGCGGCGTTATGCTGCGACTGATCATCGATAATCGATTTACTCGCTCGAGGGAGTGCCGGCGCCGCCGGCGCAGGAGGGTGGTCGGCTGTGTCCATTCGCAGAATGTCTTGCTGGAGTCTCGCTTTGGGACTCGTGTTCACGTCGCTCGCGTACGGACAGATCCGGTCGGGGACCATCACGGGAACCGTCACGGATGCCAGCGGCGCCGTCGTCCCCGGCGCCAGCGTCGTCGTCACCAACGAGGCGACCAACGTCGCCACCGAGATCGTCACGACCGAGGCCGGTCAGTTCACGGCGCCGTATCTGTCCGCGGGCACCTATACCGTCGCCGTGTCGCTGTCTGGATTCGTCCCCTACCGCGAGACCGGCGTTGTGCTCGCCGCGACCGAGACCGTGAGGGTGTCGGCCGAGCTGCGGGTCAGCAACATCGACGAGGCGGTGGAGGTGACGGCGGCGCCCGCACGGCTCCAGACGGACAGGGCCACGGTAGCCGGCGCGATGGAGGCGGCGGTCATCGAGGCGCTCCCCAACGTCACGCAGAATCCACTCCAGTACGCGATGTCCCAGGCGGGTGTCGTCCCCCGGAACAACGCTACCAATACGACCGGCCTGAACTCCTTCGGGATCGGTGTCGACGGCAGGCGCCAATGGTCGGCGATTGGTGTCAACGGCGGCCGAGCGTTCACCAACGATATCCAGTTGGACGGGCTGCCGGTGATGGGCGGTGGCTATAACGAGGCCTCGGTCGTCCCGAACACCGAAGGCCTGCAAGAGGTGCGCGTCATCTCGAACAACTTCAGCGCCGAGTACGGCCGCGGACAGGCGGTCATTGCGATGAGCACCAAGTCCGGGACCAATCAGTTCCACGGTCAGGGCGTGTACATGGTGCGGGACGAGGCCCTGGATGCGACAACGTTCGAGGACAACGCCCTAGACCAGGAGCAGCCGCCGTTCAGGGTGGACGACGCCGGCGGCTCGATCGGCGGGCCGATCATTCGCAACAAGCTGTTCTTCTTCAGCAGCTACCACGGGCTCAGACATGACAACGGCCAGAACGTTCTGGCGACCGTCCCCACCGCGGGCGAGCGCGTCGGTGATTTCAGTCAGACGCTCATTCGCGACGAGAGCGGCAACCCGGTGCCCGCACGAGTCTTCGACCCGTGGAACGTCGTGCAGGAAGGTCCGGACTTGTATCGGCGTCAGGAGGTCCCAAACGCGATCATTCCCAATCCCGACCCGCACGCGTTGTTGATCTACGGCTTCTATCCGCAGCCGAACCGGACGCCAGACGATGTGTTCCACACCAACAACTTCGAGGCGAGCATCGTGGAGACGGTTCGCCGCCACGGCGTGAACAATCGTGTGGACCTCCGCTTGGGCAGTCACTCGATTTACGGCAGTGGCGGCATCTCGTACGCCGAGATCATCACGCCGCGTCCGTTCGGCGAGTCGCCGTTCAACGGCGCCGCGGGCGAGCGAGGCGATAACAATCCCTACGTGCAGGTTGGCGATACCTTCGTGCTCAACGACACGACGGTCGTAGACGTCCGCTACGGTGTGAGCCGTATCAACACCAAAGCGTTTGCCGGGGACAAGACGGGTTTCACCGACGAGCTGTATGACGCGTTTGGCGTGCCGAGCAACTTGCGGCCGTTGATGCTGCTTCCCGGGGCGGCGCCCAACATCAATCCGAACGGCTTCGGCGGTGGCAGCGGCGGCGGCAGCAACTGGACATCGCTGACGACGGGCAACTTCAACACGAAGCAAGAGCTGCAGACCGGGCACAGCCTCTCGGGCAGCCTCTCGAAGATTCGTGGCCGCTGGACGCACAAGGTCGGCGGCGAGTTCCGCAACTTGCTCTCCAACTATGCCGATCCGGAGCAGGCCTCCGTCGCGTTCCCGGCCCCATTCCAGCATGTCGGCGGCAACTACAACTTCGAATACGTCACCGCCAACGGCGGCGTGGCGCCGCAAACGGCCACCAATGCCCAGAAAGGCGTCAACGGCGCCGGGATGCTGCTCGGCACTGGCCTCGTGTGGATTCGGCCTGGAGCCAGCATTCGTCCCGCCTTCTCGCAGAAGTACTTCGCCGTGTACTCGCAGAACGACTGGCGCGCGACCGACAGGCTCACGATCAACCTTGGCCTGCGCTGGGAGGTTCAGCCCGGGCCGACGGAGCGCTTCGACCGCATGTCGTCCTGGGACGTCACGAGAGAGAATGCGTTCGGGGCGATGGGCGCCATTGCGTTTCCAGGCGTTGACGGCTACAGCCGCAACCTCTGGGACACGACGTATGACAACTGGGGGCCGCGCGTGGGCGCCGCCTATCAACTGACCGACCGAACCGTGGTGCGTGGCGGCTTCGGCGTCACGTATCTTCCCAGCAACAGCGGTTTCTTCTCCGGTCCAACGGACTACGGGTCCGCCAACTTCTCCGGCGGCGTCACGCAGAGGCCGTACGGCCTGGACCCGCACGGCGTGCCGGTCGCGCGCTTTTCAGACGATGCGCCGCTGGCGCCCGCGATCGGTGGTGATCCGGCCAATCCCGGCGTGTACGGGATCGGTGAAGCGAGGTTCGACCGCCATCACACGAACGGGCGCGCCATCCAATGGAACGTCTTCGTCGAGCGGATGCTCGGCAACACGTGGAGCGCCTCGATTGGGTACAGTGCCTCGGTGAGCCGAAACCTCTTGAATCGTTCCTTCCCGGTTCAGAACCTCCAGAGCCTTCCGCCGGAGCTGCTGGCCGACTGGCGGGAACAGTACATTGCCAGCAATGGCACGCTCGATCCTGCCAACGAGGAGGTGCCGAATCCGTTCCAGCCGTCGGGCGGCGATCCGCTTGCCTTCTCCGGAATTCTGGGCAACGAGACGCTGCCCCGCGCGAATACACGCTTTCCGTATCCGCTGCTCATCGGATCGAATGCCGCGGTCAACAGCTCCCGGGCCACGGCCGACTATCATTCGCTGCAGCTGCGCCTGAGCCGCCGATTCTCCACCGGCTTGGCCGTGGACGCACATTACACCTGGTCCAAGAACATCGACAGCACGGATACGCACGAGGACAATCAGGGATTCAACGCCGGCGCCTCGTCGCGCAACTACAGTCTGCTCGACATGGACGTCAATCGAAAGCTTGGTCATAGCGACGTTCCACATCGCTTCGTGGCAACATTCGTCTACGACCTGCCCTTTGGGACCGAGAGGGCCGTGCCGATTGGCAATGCGATCCTTCGTGCGTTTGCGGGCGGATGGCAAGTCAGCGGCACGGCGTTCTGGCAGTCAGGCTTCCCAATTGGCGTGAGTGGTGCCAGCACCGGTGCGGCCTTGACCCGCCCAGACCGGGTCGAGGGCGTGCCGCTGGAGCTGCCCGGGAGCTTGCAGGGGTGGTACGACGGCGAAACGACCGTCACGCTGCCGAGCGGTCGGAGCATCACGCCGCCCGCCAACACCTTCTTGAGGTTCAACCCCGACGCGTTCGCTGGCCGAGTGGTCACGACGCCCGACGGCAGCATCGTGCCCGATGTGTACTGGTTTGGGAACGCGGCACTTACCTACGACGACTTCCGCACCGACGCGAGGTTCAATCTGGACTTGAGCATCAGGCGCACGTTCAGGCTGTGGCAAGACGTCAGCATCGACATCGGCGCCGACATCATGAACATCTTGAATCACACGCAATTCAGCGGCAGCTACGGCGGAAATCTGGGAGCGACCAACACCGTGGACGAGGCAGGGAACGGCCTCATTCCAGGGATGGGCAGCGAGAACGGCTTCGGCAGCCGCGGCATGGACACCTTCAATCCGCGCCAGATCATGCTGCGCGCCGCGGTGCGGTTCTAATCAAAGGGATCGAGGGGTCGAGGGATCAAGGG
>JBOGIN010001285.1:0-4767 GCA_050742275.1 Vicinamibacteraceae bacterium | reverse complement strand
GGACACGAAGAAAGAAGGACACGAAGCAAGAAATTCAAATCCAAATCAAAGACCTCATGTGAATCAAGTGCATTCACATTGCATGATAAGAATCCTACTCGGTCTTCGTGCTCTTCACACTTCGTGTTCTTCGTGGTGAAATCCTTCGTGTTCTTCCCGCTGCTCCCCTACTCGTCGTCGCCAGCCCCCACCGCCTCGAGCGTCCCACTTGCCCGCGCCATCAAATAGGTCTTGATGTAATCGTCCAGATCGCCGTCCAGCACTCGTGTGACGTCTCCAACCTGGTACTTCGTACGGTGGTCCTTCACCATTTGGTACGGATGGAGGACGTAGCTGCGAATCTGGCTGCCGAAGGCAATCTCCTTCTTCTCGCCGCCGATGCGGTCGAGCTCCGCCTGTTGCTCTTTGAGCTTGAGATCGTAGAGCCGTGCTTTCAGCACCTTCATCGCCGACGCGCGATTCTTGTGCTGCGACCGCTCGTTCTGGCAGGAGACAACGATGCCGGTGGGCAAGTGGGTGATCCGTACGGCCGAATCAGTGACGTTGACGTGCTGGCCCCCCGCACCACTCGATCGAAACGTGTCGATGCGAAGATCGTTCTCGTCGATGTCGATGCCGACGTCCTCGGGCAGCTCCGGCCAAATGTACAACGACGCAAATGACGTGTGTCGTCGCGCCGCGGCGTCGAACGGCGAGATACGGACCAGACGGTGGACACCTGCCTCGGCCGACAGCAGGCCGTAGGCAAACTCTCCCGTGATGCCCACGGTCGCGCTCTTGATGCCCGCCTCTTCCCCGGGTTGCAGATCGAGCACCTCTCGCGTGAAGCCGCGCCGCTCGGCCCAGCGCAGATACATTCGCAGGAGCATCTCCGCCCAATCCTGCGATTCGGTCCCGCCAGCGCCCGGGTGAATGCTGATGATGGCACTCTTGCGGTCGTGCTCGCCGCCGAGCATCTTCTTGATTTCGCCCGCTTCGACCTCGGTCTCGAGCTCGTCGAGCACGCGCTCGAGATCGGCGCTGACATCCTCGCCGTGCTCGAGCCACTCCATGAGGACGCCGAGGTCGTCGCTCCGCCGCTTCAGCGAAGCCGCGAGCGCAGCCTCCTGCTCGAGACGCCGCCGCCGTTGCAGCACCCTCTGCGCTTCGGACTGGTCCTTCCAGAAATCGGCGGCACCAATACGGTCCTCTAGCCGCGACGACTCTTGCTCGATCTTCGCGACGTCAAAGATAGCTCCTGAGCCCCTCGGCCCGCTTGAGGAGCTCTTCGTACCGTCGAACCAGATCGTCACGAGTAACAGGCATGATTACGTCCTCGGAAAGCGCCATTACGCACGGCTCACCATACGCGATTTCACGCTGACGACGGCCAGGAGCGCGGTGAGCAACAGACAAGCATACGCGAAAATGTCTCCGGTACGTGAGTACAGCGTCCGGTCCGTGATGAGGCGCACGTCGCCGACAGCCATTCGGGACTGAAAGAGCGGCGTCCGCATCACCACGCGGCCGTACGGATCCACGATCCCACTGATTCCCGTGTTCGCGGCACGCACGAGGTACCGACCCTGTTCGATGGACCGAAGTCGTGCCTGCTCGAAGTGCTGGTAGGGCGCGGAGCTGCGACCATACCACGCATCGTTCGTCATCGTCGTCAGAAGCTCGCTGCCGCCTGCGACAGCCTCCCGCGCGAGCGATGGAAAGATGATCTCGTAGCAAATGGCCGTCGAGATCCGCGCCGTCCCAACCGGTAGGATCGTCACCGCGTCTCCCGGCGTGAAGTCACCGACGCCTTCGACCAGCGGGCGCACGAAGAAGAGCAGTTGTCGAAACGGGACGTACTCGCCGAACGGCACGAGATGCATCTTGCGATAGACGGGCGTCTCCTCCGTAGCACGCGGCGACACCATGAACGCCGCGTTGTAGTAACGGGGCGCTTCACCCTGCGCTCGAACGATCTCGCTGCTGCCTATCAGCATGTGTGCGCCACCCTCGGACGCGACCTCGGCGATCATTTGCCGGCCAACCGGCTCATCTTCGAACTGGAATGGCGTCGAGGATTCAGGCCACACGACCAGCTTCGCGCCGCGCTGCACGGCCTGTCGGCTCAGCCGGAGATAACGGTCGAAGATCTCGACGGCATGAGCCCTGTCCCATTTCTGGTCCTGCGGGACGTTGCCCTGGACGATGCCCACGGTGAGCGGATCTCCCTTGCTGGTCCACTCGCCGGCGGCCATACGCGCCCGTCCCCAGACGGCGACGAGCAACGCCACGAGGCCGACAACGGCGAGGGCAGTCCAGGCGTGACGCGTCCGCGAGTAAAGCGTCCAGGCAATCGCCGCGCTGCTCGCGGCCGCCAGCGCCGAGAGGCCGTAGACGCCGGTCACACTGGCCAGCTGCGCGATCGGCAGCACGTCCGTTTGGCTGTAGCCGAGCAGCACCCATGGAAACCCGCTCAACAGAACGCCGCGCACCCATTCGGTCGCGACCCACACGGCAGGCGCTGTCGAACAGGCCACGGCAATGCTCGACGCCGCGGCCACTCGCGCAACGACGAGCGCGAAGACGGCTGGAAAGAGCGCGAGGTAGGCCACGAGCAGGCCAGCGACCAGGAACGACACGACCGGCTGCAGCCCACCGTAAACCGCGACCACGTCGGCCGTCCAATAGACCGTGCCCGCGAAGTACGTCAAGCCCGTGATGAGGCCTAATGTCCATGCTCGCGGACTGGACGCGCGCGCCCGCGACGCGGTCAGTAGCACGCTGACAAGCAAGGGGACCAGCGCGACCCACGCAAAGGCTGGATGACCGAACTTGGGAAAGCTGGCCGCCAGGAGAAGGCCCGACAGCAGGGCTAACGAGTAATCCAGGGCTTCAACCGCTCTTCTTGGGCGAGTCGGCGCATCACGCGCTCCGCCTCCGCTCGGTCCTTGTAATTGCCGACACGAACGCGGTACATCGTGGCGCCGCCGCCGGAAGGCCCAACGAGGAAGGCGAGGTACCCTTTCGACTGCAGCCGCTTGGCAACGACTTCCGCCTCGTCGCGCTCGCTGAGCGCCGCAACCTGGACCGTCCAACTGCCAGACCCGCTCTCGGCCGATGATTCCGTGGCGGCTGGCTTCGAGGATTCCTCAGCGGCGCTCTTGGCGAGCGTTGCAGGCGTCGATGGCGAGGGCGCTTCCTCGGACGCTTCACTCGCCGCTTTCTCGTCGCCCTCGCCGGATGATCGCGCGTCGGAGGGCTCCGGCGCGGCCTTCTCCGCAGCGGCTCCCTCTTCAACAGCGGGCTCTTCCGGCACTTCGGGCTTGGCGTCTGCGCGCGGCTTTACTTGCTCGGCCGGTGGCTGCTGATCAGCGAGTCGCTCGGGATAGCTCAGCCCTTGTTCTGACGTGGGCTGCGTCTCGGCAGGCGATGGTATCGACGTCCCGGCCGTGGCGCCCCCTTGACCCGCCGCAGGGGCGCCCGCGTCGCCTGCTGACTGCAGCCCGGCGTCTGCGGCCATGCCGCTCGCCTCGGTTTCTCGCGGCACACCCCGCCCGACGAGCACACCGCAGAGGAAGATCACGATCGACACGACCGTGGTCGCCATGAACAGGAACACGAGCTGCTTCCCGCTCAGTTGAATCTCATGGAAGCCGTCATCCTGTGGATCGTACGCCATGCGCGAAACCTCGCGTCATTCTATCACTTAGCGTGACCCTGATGTCTGGCCGAGCACCCGTGCGCGCAGCGCGGCGCCCTCCTCGGACGTGGGATCGAGCTGCAGCGCACGGTCCACATGCTCGCGCGCCGCGTCTGAGTCGCCCGACTCCACGAGCGCCGTGGCGAGTGCAATCCGCGCGGCCGCACTGTCACGACTCCAAATCGAGATCTTTAGACTGTCGATTGCCTCACGCAGCCGGCCCGCCCTCGTCAGCGCTCGCCCCAGCCATACGTGGGTGTCGGCGTCGTATGGAGCCAGATACAGCGCCTTCCGGAGCTCCGCCAGCGCCTCGCGGTTGTGCTGCTGTTCGTAGAAGCGCCGCCCGCGGTCGCGGTGAAAGCGCGCCAGCTCCGCATGCTCTTCCTGATTGGCCCTGACCACGACACCCTCCACGAGGCGTGTCGGTACATCGTCGAGCTCCTCGCTCAACCGTTCGAGGCCCTGCGGGACAGAATCCTCGGTCCCGGCAGCCGCCCGCTGCTCCCAGTGGACGTAGGTGGATGACAACTGCCGTGCGAGCTCGCGTTCACGCGCGGCTTCCGTAGGACGGCCGGCCTTGTCCAGCGCGGCGGCGAGCACGTAATGCGCGTCGCCATCGGCCGGATTGCGCCGCACGACTTCGCGCAGCCAGTAAATGGCCGCCTGCATATCGCGCTCGAGCCAGAATGCATAACCCAAGTTGAAGAAGAAGTCCGCGTTCTCTGGCTGGAGCTTTGCCGCCTTGCTGAAGTACGCGGTGTGCGTCTCGGTCTCCGCTGGCGCCTGCGGTCGCCGCAACTGGACGATGCCGAGGTCGTTGTAGAGGGCGGCGGCGGGCTGGGCCGCCAGCAGGCTCTTCAACGCGCGAAAGGCGTCCTCGTAGCGCGCGAGAGAGACGAGCGAGCGAGCCGCGAGAAACCGCGCACGCCGCGCGAGCCGCGAGTGGTCGGGCACCGCGGTGGCCACTTGGAGCGCGCGCTCGTGCTCCTGCCGCTCCGTGTAGACATCCCACAGGGCAATCTGAGCGCGCGCGTAGCCCGGATGCCGCCGCAGGGTCGCTTGGAGGAACTTCGCGCGTGTCTCCGGAC
>JBOGIN010001284.1:0-4729 GCA_050742275.1 Vicinamibacteraceae bacterium | reverse complement strand
GCCCCATCCGTGTCGACGCCCACGTATCGCGCCGGCTCGACGAATCGGGCGAGCGCGCCAGCGGAGCAGCCGAAATCCAGGAGCTGTCCTTGACCGAGATACGACCTGGCGGCCGCCAGGCGCCGATTTTGAAGCAGCGACGAGAGCACGCCTGTGACTTGGCCGGCCATCCCAGCCGAATTATGTCACAGTGCGGCCGGGTCGCCAGACGAGCTGACGTGCCATTGCTGTCGTCGGCCGTGGACCTTCGATCCTGGAGGCTGGGGCCTGCCTCGGGCCTCGGATCTGCGATACCACTACCCTCGAGCCTCGAACCTCGAGCCTTCTATGGGCGCCAGGCCGCGTCGTGCGATGAACGCCACACCCACGGCCATCCAGACGAGCATCCGGGCTTTTCGGACGATTGCCAGCGTCACGCCGGTGGCGTTGGTCAAGCCGAGGGCCTGGGCCAGGAGCCCTGTGCCAGCCTCATCCACGCCGAGGCGCAGCGGGACGAACTTGAAGACCACGTTGATCAGGCGATTCACGGACTCGAGCAGGAACGCGATCAGCAATGACGGTTGCGTCAAGGCGCTTGCCGTGTCGCTCACCGGCTCGGGGCCGACCTCACCGCGAGCGCCCACGGCTGACACCAGCAGTTGCAGCGTGAGCCACACCTCCGCGACGCCGGCCGCATGATAGGCGGTCTGCAGGAGGAGGACGGGCAGGATCCGGCTCGGGTGGTTGCGCCTGAAGCCGTAGACGTGCGCCTCGACGGCGAGCAGCTTGTCGAGCCGCTGTCGCAACGGAGCGGGGCACAGCTGACGCCGGTCCAGCCAGGCAACGGTCCGACTGATCAGCCGCACGTCTCCGCCGATCATCGTCAGCGTCACGAGCATGAACGCCACCATGCCTCCCAGCGCGGCGAGGCTTGCCACGCGCAGCGGCGCCGGTACGTCCACGCTGAACAGCAGCGCGACGCAGCCACCGACGATGACCACGGCGACGCTCCAGGTGTAGAACAGGTTCTCGACGGCGATTCCGGCGAGGGCGGTCATCAGCGGCACGCGATGGCGCACGAACGCCGCCTTGGTCGGCTCGCTCACGATCAGGCCGAGCGGTGTCAGGTTGCCGAGTGCGTCACCGCTCACGACGGCAGGAAACGTGTCGCGGATGCGGAGCGCGTGGGGCTCTTCCGAGCACAGGGACCACGCACGCGCGCGGGCGAGATACCGAAAGCCGGAGAGCAGGAGGATGGCGAGGAACCAGCCGCCAACACGTTGGATGCCCTCGATGATGGTGCCGAGGCCCGTTTGGTGGACCGTGTAGACGAAGAGCGCCAATCCGAAGACAGCCGCTGCGATGCCACCTACGGTCAGTCGGGCACGATGGGGCGTTTCGTCCGCACCCATGAAGGGGCCAGTATAGCGGGTGGCGCTCATCGAGCCCGCGCTCGTCCCGGCCAGGCAAGCCTGCTACCCGAATCCCGAATCCCGAATCCTGAATCCTGAATCCTGACTCTGTTCCCTGTTCCCTGATCCCTGACCCCTTCTATAATGCGGGCGATGCTGCCAGTCTCCTTTCAAACGGCGGCCGCGCTCTTCATCCTGGGCGGGCTGCTCACCTGCTTCGCGGGTCACCGGATCTTCCGGTTCGTGCTGGCGATAAGCGGATTCATCCTCGGCGCGTTGGTCACCAGCGTCGTCCTGGTCCCCACGGCCACCGGGAGCACGGCGCTGTTGGCGTTGCTCGCGGGCGGCGTGGCGGGGGCGATTTTGCTGGTGCTTGCCGAGTTCGTCGGGGTCGCGCTCATTGGCGCGGCGGGCGCGGCCATGATTGTTCACTTCGGCGCCGCCAACCTTGGAGGCGAGCCTGGGGCACTACTCGTGCTGGGTTGTACGATCGCCGGCGCGCTCATCGCGCTCGCGCTCCAACGATATGTCATCGTGCTCTGCACCGCTTTCGGCGGCGCGTGGCTCATTGTCACTGGGGGGTTGGGGCTCTGGCGCCCGCAGGCGGTCATGGGGGCCGTCGATCGGGTGCTTGGGCTCTTGACGTATCCGCTCCGGTCGGCTGGCGAGATGCAGTGGCTGGTTCTGGCCTGGTTCGTCGTCGGGCTGCTTGGGACGGTCTTTCAGCTGCGCCTCTCGGACCGGCTGATGAGCGCTCGCAGGGCTGGCTGACGCGCGCTGCCCCCGAGCCAGCGACGCGCCCGACAAAAAGAACCGGGTTCCTCTTCCCCTTGGGATCTCCGGTCCCGTTGCCGTTTAGCGTAAGACAAGATTGACCGGCCGGACTGGGCTTCGCTAGAATGAATGGTCTTGTCTGGCGTGCGGAGCGCCACCGAGCCTGCCGACGTTCCTCAGTAGCTCAATGGTAGCGCATCCGGCGGTTAACCGGAGGGTTGCTGGTTCGAGTCCAGCCTGAGGAGCCAATCTTTTCAACAACTTAGCGAGATCCGCTCCGATCGGGGTTGTGAACAATTTTGTTCAGTGAATTCGTCTTTCCCCTAGATTCGCAGCGCGAGACTCGCAAAAACATTGAGCAATTTCGGGGATCCTCAGCCGATCCACCGGATGAGCATCCGGTCGAGAACTGAAGCGTACGCGAGCATGGCTATCAGGGCACATAAGACTGTGCGGCACGTAGATGTCGTGCTACACTGAAGAGCACATGAAGACCAACGTGACGCTCAAGCTCGACGCCGATCTGCTGCGCGAGGCGCGTGTTGTGGCCGCGGAGGAAGGCCGGTCAATCAGCGCCCTCTTGACCGATCGCCTCGAAACGATCGTGCGCGAACGGAAGGCCTTCGACAGGGCGCGTCGCCGCGCGTTGGCTCGGCTTCGCAAGGGCCTGGACCTCCAGTGGACGCCGCCCAAGTCCCGCGACGAGCTCCATGAGCGATAAGTACTTCGTCGACACGAACATCTTGATGTACGCCCACGACACCGCCGCCGGTGAAAAGTACGAACGCGCCAAGGCACTCGTGGAAGAACTCTGGGAGAGTAGGGGCGGCATTGTCAGTACGCAGGTCCTGCAGGAACTGGCCGTCAACCTGCGCCGGAAGGCCGGGAAACCGCTGGACGCGAAGGCCACACGCGACGTCGTCTCTGACTACCTCACATGGCAGGTCGTCGTGAACGGCGGCGAGTCGATTCTGGAGGCGCTTGACTTCGAAGCGCGGTACCGAGTGTCGTTCTGGGATGCTCTCGTCATCCAAGCGGCTCACGCCGGCGGCGCCGAAATTCTGTACTCCGAGGACCTGTCCGACGGCCAGCGATACGGCATGGTGCGGGTCAAGAATCCGCTCAAGGCGTTGGACTCGACGCCAGGGAAGACGGACGTTCAGGAATGACTGGCGCCGCTGTGGTGAGCAGCCTTGAGTCAGATCGCCCAGGTGCGTCGCCTGGTCGCGTCCGCGTCAGCACGGGATCGGCTGACGAGGAACGTCCGAGGTGCTGGGGACGGTTCCAAGCACGTCGACGTCCGGTGGCGCTGCGACGATTGCTCCGTCACCGAGGACGTCGCTCGTGGCGGCGTTCGGTCTGTGGTGGTCTCGGCTCGGTTCCGCGCACGATGCGGCCGGCGATGCGCTCCACGGCAATGACAAGCACGCCGCCACGTTGTGCCGTTGCTCTGTGATCTTCTTCACAGTCAACGTCGGCAGACTGCGCGTGATAGCCACCGCCTTGTCGACATCCTGGAGAGCCGGGGCCTCGAGGTCTACCTGGTGAACGCGCGGCACACCAAGAATCTCCCCGGGCGCAAAAGCGACGTGCAGGAGAGCCAGTGGCTGCTGAAACTCCACACGTACGGACTCCTCCGGAACTCGTTTCACCCGTCGGCCGCGATCCGCGTCGTACGCACGCACTGGCGCTGCTCGATGGCCGCTGGCTGTCGGACCACGGATCGCGTGCGCCTGTTGCACGCCATTGGATCCGCCTGCCGTCCCTCGCCAGCGGATGACGCGCAGGTCACGAAACCGTGACGACAACCACACGTTCCGGTCAAGTCGGCATGACATCGCTTGTCGACATGACAATCGCTGGGTGCATTCCTCTTGACTTCTAGATGATCACTCCCTTTTCTCTTGATTTCGAGAGCAACACTGACGCTGACTGAGTCTGTCATGTCGCCAACGTCTCAAATCGATGCTCTGCGGGGCTCGATGGACCTCCTCGTCCTGAAGACCCTGCTCGTTAGCGCCGATGCACGGCTGGGGGATCGGGCAGCGCATCCAGCAGATGTCTGGCGGCAAGCTGGAGGTCAACCAAGGCTCGCTCTATCCGGCGCTGCAGCGTCTTGAGTACCGGGGTCTGATCGCCAGCTCATGGCAGACGACCGAGAACAATCGCCGGGCGCGCTTCTACGCCATCACTGCCTCCGGCCGCCGCGCCTTGGGCAAGGAGACGGAGAGCTGGCGCCGGTTCGCCGCCACGATGGTAACCGTCCTGCAGAGCACGTGACCGACGCCTTCGATGTTCAGTTGACCCCCGACCGTGCATTGGAGTGCCGCATGAGTTGGATGTCCGGCCTACACACCAGAGTGCAACAGTCCTTCGTCGTGCGGCGGCCGAGGAGCGCACGGACGAGGAGATCCGCTTCCACACCGGCATGGAAACAGAGAAGAACCTCCGCGCCGGCCTGAGTCCGGAGGAGGCACGACGGCGCGCGCGAGTCGCGTTCGGCGCACTTCGTGACCGGCGGAATCGAGCGTGCCCTGGAGCGTGCCCGGGCACCCGCGGGTGAC
>JBOGIN010001283.1:0-2517 GCA_050742275.1 Vicinamibacteraceae bacterium | reverse complement strand
CCTCCAGGCCCTCCGCGCCCCCGCGCGCCGCGGCTTCGATGCGATCCACCGTCTCCGCGAGGCCCGCTCGCCGACCATCGAGCTCGGCGCGAAGATACGCCCCCTCCTGGACGCGCATCGTGTCGAGCGCCAGGAGCGCGTCGCCCACGGTCGTCTCGACCAACGCCGCGAGCCGTTTCTCGTCCTCGACGTCGGCGGCCTCCTGAAACGTGACCGCCTGTGGCAAGCGCAACAGGTCTCCCGGCGTCAGACTGCCGTCGACCAAGAGCCGGCCGCGCAGACGAAGCATGGCCGCCGCCAGCGCCTCCACCAGTGGCTCGTTGATCTCCACGGACGGTGGACGAATACCACGGGGCTGTGCCGCGATCGTGACATCCACACGGCCTCTCGCAACGCTCCGTTGAACGCCCGCGCGCAACGCGGCCTCGAGCCCGTGCAGCGCCGCGGGCATTCGGAGCTGCACATCGAGGTGCCGATGGTTCACGCTGCGTATCGTGACCGCCACCGTGGCAATCTCGTCCTCTTTAGTCACGGACGCGAATCCGGTCATCGATTTGATCATCAGCCTCGTGCCCTGTCGCCGACCACCGCCCGCTCCTGCCGGCCGCCGAATACCTGCAGCGCATAGAGCCGTGCGTAGATGCCGTTCGGCCGTACCACGAGCTCATCGTGGCGTCCGACCTCCCGCACCGCGCCCCGATCGAGCACGATGATGGCGCTCGCACGGCGCACCGTCGACAGCCGATGCGCAATGACCAGCGAGGTTCTGTCCTGCATCAACCTGGTCAACGCGTCCTGCACCAGGAGCTCCGACTCGGCGTCGAGTGACGAGGTCGCTTCGTCCAGGATCAGAATCGGCGAGTTCTTCAGCAGCGCGCGCGCAATGGCCAGGCGTTGCCGCTGGCCGCCGGAGAGCCGCTGGCCACGCTCTCCGATACGCGTGTGGTACTGCCTCGGAAGCGCGACGATGAACTCGTGTGCGTGTGCCGCGCGGGCGGCCTGCTCGATGGCCTCCCTCGGCGCATCCAGCGCACCGTACGCGATGTTGGCGGCAATCGTATCGTCGAAGAGCACCGTGTCCTGCGTCACGAGGGCAATCTGCGCCCGCAGGGAGCGCAGCGTCGCGTCGCGAATGTCGACGCCGTCGATCAGGATCGCCCCGCCCGTCACGTCGTAGAAGCGCGGAATGAGATTCGCCAGCGTCGTCTTGCCGGCGCCGCTCAGGCCGACGATGGCCACCATCTCACCGGCCCGCACGGTGAACGACACGTTGTCGAGCACCTTGCGGCGGTCGCGATCGCCGTAGCTGAAGCTCACGTCGCGGAACTCGATCGCGTAGCGCAGCGGCGCGATCGGAGCGGCGCCGGAATGGTCCTGTACTTCGGTGTGCGTGTCCAGCAGCTCGAAGATCCGTCCCGCCGCCGCCATCGCTTGCTGCAACGTCGCGTTGACGCGGCTCAACCGCTTCAGCGGCGCGTACATCATGAACAGCGCCGTGAGGAACGCGCTGAACTCCCCGATCGACATCTCGTCGCTGGCGATGCGCCCGCTGAAGTACCAGAGCGCCCCGGCCAATGCCAAGCCGCCGAGCAGCTCCATCAGAGGCGGCAGCGCCAGCACGGCGCTGGTGACCTTCATCGCGGTGCGATAGAGCTGGTCGGAGGCGGCGCGAAACCGCCGCCCTTCGTGCGCCTCGGCACCGAACGCCTTCACGATCCGGTGTGCGGTAAACGCCTCCGCCGCCACGTGCGAGAGATGCTCCTGCTCTTCCTGGCTCCGGCGCGTCATGCGGCGCACGCGCTGCCCCAGACGGACCAACGGATAGACGACCAGTGGCGCACCGGTCATGCACACGAGCGCGAGCCGTGCATCCCAATAGAACAACAAGCCCGCGTAGAACAGGAGCGTGACCGACTCCTTGAGCAGGTCGCCCATCGTCTCCGAGACCGCCCGCTGCACGAGCGTCACGTCGTGCGTGACGCGTGAGAGAAGCTGCCCGGTCGATCGGCGGGCGAAGAATGCCGCAGACTGGCCGATAACGTGCGAGAAGAGCTGACTTCGGATGTCGCGGACCACCCGCTGCCCCGTTTGCGTCATCAAGTAGCCGGACAGGTAATCGCTCAGGCCCTTCACGAGATAGGCGCCGATCAGGGCGAGCGCCACCTGTCCGAGCTGCGACCGGTCGCGCAGCACCTGGTCGAATATGGGCTTGACGAGGGAGACGATTGCGCCGGACGCGAGGCCGTAGGCCAGCATGGCGACCATCGCCAGTAGAAGCCGCCATCGATACGGGCGGGCATAGACGAGCAGCCGACGAAAATAAGTCACCTTCGAGTCAGACGAACAGCCACCGTGTCGACCACGAGAAGCGCGCAGGATCGACCAGGAAGGACACGAAGGACTTCACCACGAAGGACACGAAGAGCACGAAGGAAGCAGAACACGAAGAAGAGAATCGAATCAAAATTGAATCAATTGGTTTCTTCGTGCTCTTCATTCTTCGTGCTCTTCGTGTCC
>JBOGIN010001282.1:0-2399 GCA_050742275.1 Vicinamibacteraceae bacterium | reverse complement strand
GCGGAAACTTGCGCAGCATCGGCTGCGTGGCATAGAGCCTGACCTCGCGCAACTGCGAGTCATAACGTGAGCTGACGCCAACAACGCGCGCGCTGCCGAGCGAGTTGTGGTTCGACACGTCCAGAATGACGCCCGGCCCGCGCTCGGTGTCGAACGATGCTCCATACCGCACCTGGAACGGCTGCACCTCGCGCACGGAGACGTCGACGCGCACCGGCTTCTGCGCCGGCGCCGCGCTCGGCTGATCGTCACTGCCTCCAGAGGACTCGGTCGCCTCCTCTCCCTTCGCTTCCACTTCCGCCTCCGCGCTTTGCGCTTCCGCCTTCGTGCGTCGCGCTTCAGCGGGCGAGTCGATCGGTTCGTTGCTGATGTCGGCAAGGGCGTAGGCGCCCGTGTCATAGAGATTCCGCCGCGAGCGGCCGACCGCCGTGAGATCGAGCGGCAGGTCCGGCGCGATCTCGAGCTGGTCGGCGACTAGCGCCTGGCTCGTCGTGTCAGTTCCCTTGATCTGAATGTCCTGAACGATGGCACGGGGGCCTTCATCGATCTCGATCTCGACGTCGACACTGCCCTGCTCGCGATCGAGCTTCAACCCATAGACCGCCGTGACATCGTTATAGCCACGGCGCCAGTACATATCCCGAATCCTGGCAAGCGACCGCTCGGACGTCGCAGGAAAGTACGGATCCTTCTCGACGAGCTGGATCCCCGACAGAATCTCCGCCCGCTCGTAGACCGTGGCGCCAGAGATCAACACCCGGCGAATCTTGAACTGCGGGCCCTCTTTCACCGGAATGACGACGCGTGCGCGCCGGCTGGCTTCGTCAAACGTGTAGGTCGGCTCGCCCAGCTCCGCCGCCAAGTAGCCTTCTTCGCGGTAGAAGCGCGCCAGGAGATCGGTGACCTCGTCTGGCGCCGTGAAGACCTTCGGTCCCAGTTCCTGGTCGTCCACGATGTCCTCGAGCACCGACGCTGGGATGCCGCCCGCACCCTCGAACGCCAGTTGCACGCGCTCGACGCGTGTCCCCGGCTCGGCACGGAAGACGACCCGCTGAGATGCGGACGCCGCGTCATGGCTCGATCCGGCCGCGCCCTGGTCGATTTCGTAGTCGAGCTGTGCGTTGAGATACCGCTCCTCGACGAACCACGCCCGGATCGCGTCGAGGGCGTCTTCGGCGCGCTGCGTGTCGAACACGCCGCGGCGCCAGATGCGGCGGATATCCCGCTCGAGATCCCCAGGAGGAGAGAACCCTTCGTAGACCAGCTCCACGCGCTTGCCGGGCATGATCGTCAGCGCGAGGTCGACCGCGTCGCTCTGAACCTTTCGCCTGAGCCGCACGCGGGCGGCCAGAAGCCCCGCGTCCTCGTACATCTCCTCCACACGCTCGACTTGGCGGCGGATCTTGAAGTAGTCGTAGCGATCGCCGGCTTCGACCTCGAACCGCTCGCGGATCATCGCTTCGGTGATCGAGGGACCCAACGACGCCTCACGACGAGGCGCCTCGCCACGCGGCGCTGCGGGTTCCACCGTGATCGATCGCACGGTGCGGCGGGGGCGGCGCCGGGAACGGCTCGCATCCGCTTGTCCGCCGAACCGAACGTCGTGACGGAAATCGAAGCGATAGGTGTCATCGTTCGTCCGCACGGCCCGCGTGTCGAACTGGCGCGTGACGTCGTACTCCGCAATCCACATCTTGTCGCCGCCGTTGGCGAGATCCGCCGAATAGAGGAGCGTGAGCGCGCTCGTGAGGTCCTGCCCCACCGTGAGCCGGGCGCCAGGATTCGTCTCGTTCGCCAGGAGGTTCGGCTCGAGGCGGACCGTGCTGAGGCCGGTGGCGCGCTCGAGCCCACGTCCGAGCCCGGACGCGGCACGGCCGCTGAGCAGCGACAGCATCTGTTGCTGCGCCACCTCGTACTCTTCCCCGCGCATCTCGTCCAGCGTGCGACCGGTGAGGAGAAGGGCAATGATGTCCGGCTCGGGCAACGCGGGATCGGACGTCAGGATCGTCTCGGTATCCGCCGCCGTGCCAGAAGCCTGCAGCGTGACATCGTAGCGCTCGGCCTTGGTGGTCATGAGAATGTCGAGCGACGGCTCGATCTCTCGATCGCTCGTAAACGTGATGACGCCGCGGTCCACGACGTAGCTGCGCTCGTTGAGGATCAGCTCGCTCTCTTCCTCGATGGTCAAGCGGCCGGACATCCCGGTGTCGTAGATCGTGCCCAGCAGGTGCAAATCGGCCATGGCCTCCGCGCGAGCAAGGTTGTTGTCGATGAAAATCGGCGACGCCGTGTCGATGTCGAGGTCGAAGTTCAGGCGCTCGAGGAGCGGATTGCGCGACTCCGTCAGGTCGAGCGTTTGCGGTGCGGTGAGCGCCGCGATGATTCCGCTGTCCAGGTTG
>JBOGIN010001281.1:0-5008 GCA_050742275.1 Vicinamibacteraceae bacterium | reverse complement strand
GTCTTCGGGCACATCGCCGATCCCGCCAATGTAGATGTTGTTATCGACCGGGTTGTAACGCTCGAAGCCGCGATCCGCTCGCGAAGGCGTGGGGAAGTATTCCCAGCGAAGGCCGTAGTTGACGGTCAACTTCTGGTTGACCGCCCAGCGGTCGCGGGCATACACGCTGTAGCGCCACGTCCGAGTCGTGTACGGAAACACGTTGAGCCGATTCTTCCCCACGAGGCTGGGCAGTCCGAGCAGAAAGCTCGCCATCGCATTGACCTGGCTCGTCGTCTCGCTCGTGCGAGCGCAGCTACCGTCGCTCTCCAGCGCGAGACAGGCCGTCGTAGGACCGGTGTCAAACTCGAACAGACCGCGCGCGCCGGTCGACGCCCCACCTTGGAACTCTGGCTGGACGTGGTTCATCTGCTCGGCGTTGATGTCCGTGCCCCAGCGGATCTCGTGGCTTCCCTGGATCTTCGTGAAGTTGGCGCGGAACGAATACTGATTGTCGTTACGGTAGTACGGCGTCCAGGGCTCTTCGGTGCCGAAGCTGTCGTAATCGCTGATTTCGAAGCGGGGCCAGCCGCTCTGGAACCGCTCGGGCCCGTTCGTACCGGGCAGTCCGAGCACCGTCTGGCCGTAGTTCTCGCCGATTCCGGGCTGTTCCACGTTGGTGTTCTGACGCGTCCATCCCCAGAACGCGTCCATCAGCATCGTCGGGCCCAACACGTAGTTCACGCCGGCACTGATGCGGTTGTTGTAGCCCCACGTATCGCCGGCATTGCCTGCGCCGACGCGCGGACCGTCCATGTAGCCCTGGTCATTGCCGAACGCGGTGACGTGCTCCGACCGATGGTGCGCGTAGTTCCAGCTCACGAATGCATTCAGCGCGCTCGACACCTGCCAGTTCACCTTGTTGTCCAACGACCATCGCTCGGCCTCGAACGGTTGGCTGGCGTAGAAATTCTCAGACTCGGTGTTCTCGAGGCCCTCGATGTTCGGCAGGGGCACCAGGTCCAGGACCCTTTTCGCGATCGGATCGAGACGATCGGCGGGAATCCGGTTGTTCGGGAACGGGACGCGCCCCGTACCGTCGGGATTGCCAGTGGCCGGATCGTAGATGACGGTGGAAGATTGGGAGAAGTCACCCGCTCGCGCGGCTGCCGACGGCAGAGACAGAATATCGTTGCCGTGCTCGCGCTGAAGGATGCCGCCAACGCTGCTGAAGAAGAAGAGCCGGTCACGGGCGATCGGACCGCCCAGGGCGCCGCCGAACCGATTCTGGAGCAGGTCGTCCTTCTCTTCCCCTTCGGGCCGGAAGTAATCGCGCGCCTTCATGTCCTCGTTGAAGTGGTATTCGAACGCCGAGCCGTGAAAGCTGTTCGATCCCGTTCTCGTCTGGACGTCGATCACGGCGCCGCCCGCCATGCCCTGTTCGGCGTCGAAGCTGTTCGTGACGACGTTCACATCCTCAATCGCTTCCAGGGTGGGCACAATCGCGGACTTGCCCACGTTCCAGATGTGCGCGTTCGTGGCGCCGTCCACGTTCGTCGACGTGGTCGAGGTGGTGGTGCCGTTGACGCTGAAGCCGACGGAGCCGGACGGATTACAGCCGCCCATTCTGCCCGGGCGCATGCTGCTGTCGCTCTCGAATCCTGGAATCGTCTGCAACAGGCTCTGGTAGTTTCCCGCGAGCGACACGGGCAAGTCTTCGAACTGCTTCGTCTCGATCTCATGGCGGATCTCACCGCGATCCGTCTGAAGCCGAGCGGCTTGGGCCTTGGCGGTGACGGTAACCTCCGACGAGATGCCGGCGACCTGCAAAACGACGTCGCGCCGGACGGTGCTGTTCTGTGCGACAACGACGTTGTCGGCAACGAAGCTCGTGAACCCCGCCATCTCGACGGTCATCATGTAGGTGCCGGAGACGAGGTTGGCAAAGCTGTAGGACCCGGTCTCGTTCGTGACCACCTGCCGGGTAAGGTTGGTGCCGCTATTGACAATCGTCACTCGCGCACCGGGCACGACGGCGTTGGTCTCCTCGGTCACGTTCCCCACGAGCGACCCATACAGCACTTGCGCGTCCGCGCCGGCTGGGACGATCATGAGCAACGCCCACAACAGGAATGCGCTATGTGTGTACCGGCGAGCTTCTGAAGCGCTATGGCGCATGAGCCAACTCCTTTGTGTGGACCCGCTTTCCTCCGGGAAACGAACCTCGAGATTCATTCCGTTCAACAGAATGGATTCTGTTCGAGATGAGCAGGAGCGGAGTCTACCGACGGTTCACCGCGAGTGTCAAGAAGTGTCAGGCACCAGTATCGGGCACCGGCTCCCCGCGCGACCGTTGCAAGGTTCCGCCCAGCGGAACCGCGGCGCTCCTCGGTGTATATACATGGGCTCATGGGATCCAATGTTGGCCGCGTCCGCGCGCTCGTCGCATTCGGCGGGCTCGCGTGCGGCGCAGTGCTTGCCGCGGCAGTGCTTGGCGCGCAGGGCACGCCTCTTCGAGACACCGGTGAGCCACAGCGGCCACCGCTCGCGTATGAGACGTCGGCATACGAGCTCGATCCGTTCATCCCGCGAGACGGCCGGCCGTGGACTCGCGCTGATCTGCAGCGCCTGCTCATAGAGCGCACGGGACGGGAAAAGCGCCGCCACGAGCTGAACGTCTATTACTACCGGATCGGTCATACGCTCGCGTTTCCGCTGCCGCTGACGCGGCGTCCGACAACGCAGGAGTTGCCGGCCGGTATCAGCACAATCACGTATCCGTGGCTGACCTGGTTAGCGTGGGATCTCGAGGAGCGCTGGCGGATCCTGCACGCGGCATGGCGCGGCAACAGCGACCTCGAGTCGGGGCGCCTGCTTCAGCACGAGCTGGCCGCGCTGGCGGGGTGGGATCGATTTCACGAGATGACCAATCAGGCCGGGCTCGTGACCGCTCACCTGGCAGCGAGCCTGTCGCTCGCATTGGCGGACTCGAGCGACTGGGACCCCGCGCTGCTGCGACAGGCCCGCGCCTCGGCCGAAGCCTTGATCGAGCGTGATGTCTGGCCCTGGTTCGAGGAGCAGTGGAGCGCGACGCTGGATGGCCCCGCACGCCTGCACAATATTCCCGTCATCACACTCGCCCGCAGCGCTCAGCTCGCGCGCATCATCGGCAGCCCGCGGACCGATGCCTTGGAACGGAAGATGACGGATGTCCTCGGCGCCTGGTGCCAGTTTCGAACGGGGAGGGAACATCACACCGAAGGCGCGAGCTATGACGGTTATTTGATGGACAGCGTGACCGAATGGCTGGCTGGCATGTCGGGCCGGCGCGACATCTTGGAGGAGCATCGGGATGCGTTCCGCAGTGTGGCCGACCAGTGGATTGACTTCACGCTGCCAGGGCGGCCCGACCTCCATGCACCGTTGGGCGATGTCGAGCCGGAGATGCCATTTTGGACCAGCGCGCTGCTCCGGCTCGCACGCTGGTATGACTGGCAGGATGCGGCGTGGCTTCTCGCGCACGTTCCCGCCGTGCGGCTACCTGCAGCTGCGCTCGTGGGAGCGCTCGGCGATTTCCGCCTCTTCGAGCACGTGACCGCCTCGAGGCCGCCGGCTGCTGCGCCGCACGAGCACCCGCATGCCGTGACGCTGCGAACCGGTTGGACCAGTCGCGACGCCGCCGTATCCGTAAGTGTGACACGCAATGCGATGCGCCACCTGCACGCCGATGGCGGCCATGTCATCCTCGGCTGGCAGAACCGCTTCTGGATTACGGATCCTGGCTATCAGCAATATCGGCCGGGTGCGGAACGCGACTACACCCTGGGAATCTGGGCGCACAACGGCCCCGTGATCAACGGCGAGGCGCAGAAGCGGCGTGCCGCCCGAGTCCGCGTCTTGGAAACGGACAAGCGTGGATGGCAGCATGCGGGCATTGACCTGACCGGCTGTTATCAAGGATTGCCCCCGGGCGCTGTCGTGCAGCGCGACGTGTGGCTGATGAGCGGCGAGGCGCCGGTCACCGTCGTGCGCGACACCTTCCGCTCGCTGGAGAAGGATGCCGAAGTCGCCACGGGTTGGACGGGCGGCGCGCATCTCGCGTGGGCGTTCCGGGGCGGTTGGGCTCGATTGAGCGACGGCGAGCATGCGCTCTGGGTGGGCGCGTCGCCGGGTCGCTTGGAGGCATCTCAATTGGTCCGTCACGCCGGCAGCCGCGGACCGCTGACGCTGACGCCCAAGGCTCGCCTGCCGGAAGGAAGCGGCGTTCGCTGGTGGATCTTTTGGCGCGGCGGGAATGGGGAGTGGAAGCCGCCAGTCACCAGGATGGATGGTGAGACATTGCTCCTCGCGGCTCCGGCCGGCCACGCCGCCGCCACGTGGATTCGTTTCGACTAGACGCAGCCTGCCGGTGAGCCGGCAGGTTCATCTGCACATACTTGCTGCTTCTCGTCTTCTGCGCCCGCGAGCGAGCACCGCGTGTTATCTCGGTGCCGCCAACTGATGAGGATGCTCGAAGCCTCGAAGGCGGTGCTTGACGGTCACACCCTGTCCGAGCTATATCTAGTTTGGACAGGGGTCATTGGATGTCGCCTTCCGAAGCACCGCCGCTGCTACCGGGCACGCTCTACATGCTGATCCTCCGGACGCTTTCACGTGGTCCGCTGCATGGCTACGCGATTGCACGCCGGATCAAGACTGCGTCGGCAAACGGTCTCGAGATCGAGGACGGATCGCTGTACCCCGCGTTGAACCGGATGCTCGTCAAGGGCTGGCTGTCTGCAGAGTGGGGCATCTCCGAGAACAATCGGCGCGCACGCTTCTATCGGCTCACGCGGGCAGGACGACGGCAGCGCGACGCGGAGGCGAAGCAGTTCGACGAGCTCGTGCGGAGCATTCAGCTCGTCATGCGTACCGTCTAGCTGGAGGTCGCACGAGATGGCGATCTGGCGAGAATGGACCAACCGCTTGCGGTATCTCGGACGTCGTGTGCGATTTGACGATGATCTGAATGAAGAGGTTCGCTTTCATC
>JBOGIN010001280.1:0-1620 GCA_050742275.1 Vicinamibacteraceae bacterium | reverse complement strand
CTCCTGTTCTACGTGGCAAGCTGTCCCTTCGTGCTGCTCGATCTGCCCTGGTTCTTGAACGATGTCGCACGGCGCGCGGCCGCTGGCACCGTGACGGATCCACCGGCCGCCTGGTGGGTGCCGGTGGGGCAGCTCGTCGGCGAGCTGGGCGTCCCGGCGATGTTGCTCATGATTGGCGGCATGGCCCTCGGCGCCGTACGCTCGGTGAAGGGCCCGGGGCGCACGCGCTGGACGTTGGCAACGGGATTCCCCATCGTCGCGATCCTCGCCGGAAGCAGCGTGTCGCTCGTCGACGCGCGTATCCTGACGCTGCTGCCGGCCGCCTGCCTGTTGGCCGCCATTGCCGTCGTCTCCGGCGTCAGCCAGCTGCGCCGCTTCGAGATCGCACGCGCGCCGCGGACGGCGCTCATTGCCGGGCTCACCATTCTCGCGGTGCTTCCGCCGCTCCTGAGCGCGCTCCATGTTGCGCGCACCCTGGCGCAAACGCCTGTCGACTCGACCCCTCGAAGCTCGACGCTCAGCGCCCACAGCGCGACGCTCAGAACTCCACCTCGATCTCCTGCAACATCACGCCCAAGGGCCGCGCCTGCAGCTCCAGCGGCCAGGTAGGAGTCACCTCGATCCGCACGTAGTGGCGCCGCCCGAGATCGGAGGGTGGAACGACGTAGTGAAAAGACCGCCATCCGTCAGTGGACACGACCGCGTCATGGAGGAGGCGGTCGTCGAAGCGAGCCTGAATGCGCTGGGTAATCGGCGCGATCTTGCGTATGCGGATCGTCACTCGTCGCGCGTCGGCGCGCACCGGAACGATGGCGGCGCCGCTGGTCCAGCGAAATGGCACGCCGTGTGGATCGCGCTCGGGACCGTACAAGCCAAACGCCATCTCCGTCGCGTCGATGCCCCGGCTGGCTACCAGCGCCCTTGCGGCGGTCATGATGAGCACCGCGGTCAGCGTAACGGCCATGACGCGACGAAGCGAGCGACGCCAGCCGTCTCCACCCGCTCCACCCTGCGCCCAGCCGCTGCCGCCGCTTCCCGCACGACCGGCCGCGGCGAGCGCACCCATCGCCGCAAAGATGGCCACATCCTCGCGCAGCACCGTCCGGTCGCCGGTCATCATCGTCAGCCCGTATGCGGCTAGCCCCGACGCCAGGCCCAGTGACGTCCAGGTCGACGACTCGCGCGCGAGGAGCGACGCCGGATCGAACGCGCTCCGATAGACCGCAAAGAGGACCACCAGCCAGGCCGCGAGGCCCATGAGCCCGAGCTCCGCGGTGATTGACAGAAACGTATTGTGCGCGCTCAGCGTCGTCCCGGGTGAGAACCTGTCCTCTGGCGTGAGATACCGTGGAAACTGATCGAACAATTGGCCCGGGCCAACGCCGTAAACGGGATGGTCGGCAATCATGCGGCCAACGATGTCCCAAATCGCGAGACGCCCTTTCGCGATGTTGTCCAGCGGCTGGCGCAGGTTGAAGGTGTAGAGCCAGGTGCGCACGTAGGAGGTCTGCGCATCGTGCCGCACGTCGAGCGCGGTGCCCACGACAACCGCCGTCCCGAGGAGCAGCAGGAGCGCGATGGCGGCGGCGGCCGCTATGCGCCTGGAATGACGACGCACGG
>JBOGIN010001279.1:0-4867 GCA_050742275.1 Vicinamibacteraceae bacterium | reverse complement strand
GCGCTGGACACCGGTGTGAAGGGCTACGTGTTGAAGGACAGCGCTGCGGCGGAGATCGTGCAATGCACCAAGGCGGTGCACGCCGGCCAGAGCTACATCAGCCCGGTCTTGTCGACACAACTGCTTGCGCGCCGCCAGCGCGCCGAAACGCTCGCCAGCCGGGCGCCGGGGCTCGACGCGCTCACGGCAACCGAGCGGAAGGTGCTGGCGCTCATCGGGGAACTCAAAACCACCAAGGAGATCGCCGGCGCCTTGTGCGTCAGCCCGCGCACGGTCGATCACCACCGCGCGAACATCGCGGCAAAGCTCGAGCTGCACGGCAGCCACGCCCTCACGCGGTTCGCGATCGAGCACCGGTCCGCGCTGAGCGACGTGTAGCCCGGCGGGCCCGGACCAGTGGCCCCATCCCCCGCGGCACCCAGCTTTAGGGCTAAGGTAGTGGCAACAGGCTATCCTCATGATGTCGCTACCTGTCACCCTTGCACATCTCAGAGTCCTCGCGGCGGTCGCCAAGCATTGCAGCTTCTCTCGCGCTGCCGAAGAGCTGCGCGTCAGTCAACCGTATGTATCGGGCCAGATCGCCGGCCTGGAGGCGCGGCTCGGGCTGCTGCTGTTCAATCGGACGGGCCGCCGTGCGTATCTCAGTGAAGCCGGCAAGCTGTTTCTTCCGTATGCCACGAAAGTCCTCGCGACGCTGCAGGAGGCAGACCGATCGCTGCAGGACTTCCGCGGCCTGGTCGTGGGCCATCTCGTGGTCGCCGCCAGCTCGACGCCTGGAGCCTATCTGCTGCCACGCCTCCTCGGCCAGTTTCTCGAAGACTATCCCGGCGTCAACATCACGTTACAGATCAAGGACACGGTTCATGTGGAGCGCCTGCTGCTTTCCCAGGAAGCGGAGCTCGGCATCGTCGCCTCCCCGCCCTCATCGACGGATCTGGCGATGGAGCGGCTTGGTCTCGACGAGCTCCTGCTCGTGGTCGGCCCGCATCATCGCTGGGTCAACCGCTCGGGCGTGGCATTCAAGGAGCTCGAACAGGAGCGTCTGTTGGTACGCGAGCGCACCTCTGGCACGCGTATCCGTATCGATGAGGAGCTCACCCGCACGCGAGTCCAGCCGCGAGCGATGTTGGAGCTGAGCACCGTCGAGGCGATCCGCGAAGGGGTGGCCTGCGGCCTCGGCATCTCGTTTCTTTCCGAGCACGCAGTGCAACAGGACATCGCGACGCGCCGGCTCGTTGTCGTTGTACTGGCCCACCGTCCCCTCACGCGCCCGATCTCCCTGCTGACCTCGACCGGACACAAGCTCAGTCCCGCGGCGGCCGTGTTCCGCAACTCGATCCTCGCCGAGCTCACATCGGCGGAGCGCACCTAGCGTTTGCGCGGCCTGAAGAGTGCGCGGCGGGTAATAGCTCTCATAACCATTGTCGGAGAAATCTCATCAGCGGTTACGGAATCGACACAGCCGATTGGTACCGTCCTGCCCCTAGCCGTCTTGACGGCCTGGATACTCGCATTTCAGTCACGTTTCGCCCCGTCAAGACGGCCGCCCCGCGAAGCGGGGCAAAGCAAGCACTGTGTCTGGCGAGGCTCTGCACACCGACAGGCTTGATGCTCTGAGGCAGGGCCTCGCCAGACAGGAGCGGCAGCGATGGTGGGACTTTCTTGCACTCGGATTCACCGCACAGCAGCGGCAATCGCACGTCTCGTCGGCATCGCCGTGCTCGGCGTCCCCGCGCTCGGTCTTGCGCAGACAGGCGGCACGGCCGGCGTGTATGGCACGGTCCAGGACCCGGCAGGCGCGGTAGCGACGAACGTCCAAGTCATGCTGGTCAATGCCGATACCGAGTGGACCCAAACAACGTTCACCGGGGGCAACGGGCAGTTCGTGTTTCGATTCGTTCCAGTCGGCCGCTACGAGCTGCTCGCCGAGAAGGAGGGATTCCAGCAATACCGCCAATCCGGCATCGTGCTCCAGGTGAACGACAATCCCAGGCTCGATGTGCGCTTGGCCGTTGGCGACGTGACGACCACGGTCAGCGTGGCGGCCTCCGCACCGCTGGTGCAGACAAGGGGCACAGAGATCAAGTCCATCGTCGACTCTCGGCGCATCGTGGATCTGCCGCTCAACGGCCGCAACCTCGCGGATCTGGCGCTGCTGTCGCCTGGCACCGTGCCGGCCAACGACACCGGCGGGACAGACAAGAACGGCAATGGCGACGGCGTCAAGATTCCGCTGGGCAGCCGGCAGTTCTCCATCAACGGCGCACGCAACAACGAGACCCGCTACACGTTGGACGGCGCCGACAACAACGACACGATGTACAACGCCGGCATGCCGTTTCCGTTTCCGAACGCGGTGCAGGAGTTCACCGTCGTGACATCGGGCAAGGGCGCCGACGTCGGCTCGAGTCCGGGCGGCACCATCAACATCGTCACGCGCAGCGGCACCAATCAGCCGCACGGCGACGCGTTCTGGTTCGTGCGCAACACCGCCTTCAACGCGAACAACTTCTTCTCGCAGACCGGCGACCAGCTTCGACGGAACCAGGGCGGCTTCACGCTCGGCGGGCCGATCCTCGAGAACAGGCTCTTTCTCTTCGGAGGATGGCAGCGCACGTGGGTGAGGCAGACCATCGGGAGCAACTTCGCAGAGGCCATGCCAGCAGCCTACCGCCGGGGCGACTTCGCCGATCTACTGCATCCGAGCGACCCGAACCAGGCGCCGCTGCAACTGGTGAGCCCGTCCGGCGAGCCGTATCCGCACAACCAGATCCCCTCCAGCGAGTGGTCTCCCGCCATGCAGCGTCTGCTCGAGTACTGGCCCGAGCCGGATGAGAACGGCCTGGTCCAGGCGCCGATCATCGCCAACACCGACATCGCCCAGTACATCGTCCGCGGGGACTACATGATCAACCCGTCACATACGGTCTATGGCCGCTACCTCGGCCAGCCGTCCGAGTCGCCGCGCCCGCTCGTCGGTGACAATCTCGCCACCAGCGAGAACGGGAGCACGCTCACGACTCACAGCGGCACGCTGGCCTGGACCGCCACCGTCTCGTCGAACCTGGTGTCCTACGCCAACGTGTTCGTCAACTACGCTCCGGCCCAGCGCACGCTCGATGCGCCGTGGGGCAACATCACTGCGCTCGGGGTCGAGCTCAATCCGCTGGCGAGCGAGCTGGACATCGTGCTCGACGGCACGAGCGGCTTCGACCTCGGCAGCGCCAGCCGCGGCGCCGACTTCCGGCGCGCGAGCTTCGGCTTCGCCAATTCCTGGCACTGGGCCCGCGGCCGCCACAATGTTTCCTTCGGCGGCGAGATGCGCTGGACCCGCTACAACGAGTACAACCCCTATCACGGGTCCGGCGTCTTCACGTTCGATGGCCGCTGCACCGGCTTCGATCAGGCGGACGCGCTGATAGGCTGCCTGTCGGAGTTCACGCAGGGCAAGGGCGAGTTCGAATTTCGCCGGCATCACTACCAGGCCTTGTTCGTCGGGGACAGCATTCGGCTGACGGACCGCATCACGCTGGACGCTGGCCTGCGATGGGAGCCGTATACGCCGATTACGGACGTCGGCGATCGCACGCTCCTGTTCCTACCAGAGAAGTACGAGGCGGGTGAGCGCTCGCAAGTCTGGCTGCAGTCGCCGCCGGGCCTCTTCTATCCAGGCGACACGGTTGATGGCAAGACGGTTCCCGATGGCGCGAGCGAGGCGAGCTGGGATCTGTTCGCGCCGCGTCTCGGATTTGCGTGGGACGTGCTGGGCGATGGCCGTCTCAGCGTCCGTGCCGGCGGGGGCATCTACTACAGCCTGCCGGAGGTCTACCTCCTGAACGCGCTCAGCGACCAGGCGCCGTTCGGCTATGACCAGATCTTTCAGGGAGGTGTCTTCGACGATCCGTATCGGGGACGCGAATCCGCGAACGTATTTCCGCTGTCGGAGAGCTTCGCCAACGATCCGAATCTGCCATTCCCTTCGCCGCTGTTCGCGTATGCTCAGGAGCCCACCTTCGAGCAGGCCACCACCTACGCGTGGAATCTCAGCATCCAGCGACAGCTCCTACAGAACTGGCTCGTTGAGATCAGTTATGTCGGCAACAAGTCCACACACCTTCCCTACGTCAGGGACTTGAACGCGCCCATCTACGACTTCGACTTGTCGGAGCGCGAGAACCTCGAAACCATGCAGGAGCGGCGGCCCTTTCCCGAGTACGAGAGGCTCTACATCCTCAGCACGGGTCAAAACGCCAACTACAACGGCCTGCAGCTTCATGTGCAACGTCGCTTCGATCGAGGATTCAGCCTCACGGCCAGCTATACCTTCGCGAAGGCGCTCGACTACGCCTCCACCAACGACAGCGTGGAAGAAATGGCCGACGGCAACTCGGTACCGAACCCGTTCGATCCTCGCTACTTCTATGGACCGTCAGACTTCGACCGGCGGCACGTCTTCGTGAGCTCGCTGCTCTGGAACCTACCCAGCGCTGGCGGTGCAGGAACCGTCCTCGACGCGCTGACGCGCGGGTGGACCGCCAGCGCAGTGGTGACCATCCACAGCGGGCGGCCGTTTACCGTGACGGCGAGCTCCACACAAGCGGCATGCAACGACTGTCAGCCGCACGCCGATCAGATTGGCGCGTTGACGTTCGACAACGACCGCAGCAAGTCCGAGTGGCTGGAGGAGTATTTCAATACGGCGAACGTCACCGCCGGAGCGCCAGGCACGTTCGGCAACATCGGACGGAACTCGCTCTACGGTCCTGGCTACGCCAATGTCGATCTCGCGCTCTCTCGCGCGTTCGCCTTGCCGCTGCAGGGAGGCGGCACGCTGGAGCTGCGCGCCGAAGCGTTCAATCTTCTGAAC